>CAXRFJ010000654.1:0-15740 GCA_964229475.1 Rubrivirga sp. | reverse complement strand
CGAGGACGACGGAGGGGCGGACCTCCGCCGTCCGAGCCCACTCGCCATTCGCGATCCGCCCGAACGACGACAGGCACATCGCCCCGTCTGCCACGTGGCCGAAAAGCGGCTGGCGGCCGCGCGTGCAGATGGTCACGAAGTAGAGCCCACCCCGGTAGTCGTGGAGGCGGAGGCGGACGGAGCGGCGGCGACGGAGGCGCATGTCCCCGTAGACCCCGCCGCCCCCTGACGTCCACCCCCCCCCGCCTCGGCGCCGGAGCGGGCCCGCCTACACCGCCGCGACGGCCTCGCCCATCGCCTCCGGGATCGCCGTCTCGTACGGCCGGCGGAGCGCCTCGACGGCCACCTCCAGCACGTGGTTCGCGCCGACGCTCACGCGGAGCGGGCCGTCCGTGACCGTCCCGATGGGCGTCGCCTGCGCCCCCGCGGCCTCGGCGCGCTGGCGGACGGCCTCGGCGTCGTCGGGGGCGACGGACAGGACCACGCGGCTCTGGGCCTCGCCGAAGAGGACGGCGTCGAGGCGCGCGCTCGTCTCGGGGAGCGCCACGTCGGCGCCGAGGCCGGCGAACACGGCGCTCTCGGCGAGGCAGACCGCCAGCCCGCCGTCGGACACGTCGTGGGCCGAGCGGACGAGGCCGGCGCGGATCGCGCCGAGCACGGCGGCCTGCACCGCCTTCTCCTCCTCGAGGTCGAGGTGCGGCGCGTCGCCGGTCGTCTGGCCGTGGAGGTGGGCGAGGTACTCGCTCGCCTCGACACCGCCCGTCTGCCACCAGCCGGCGGGCGAGACGAGGAGGAGCGCGTCGCCGGGCGCCGCCCACGCGGCCGTCGTCGTGTCGCGCTCGACGTCCTCCACGAGGCCGACCATCCCGATCGTGGGCGTCGGGAAGATGGCGCCGTCGGGGTTCTCGTTATAGAAGCTCACGTTCCCGCCCGTGACCGGCGTGTCGAAGGCGCGGCACGCGTCGCCCATCCCGCCGACGGCCTCGGTGAACTGCCAGTAGACCTCGGGCTTGTACGGGTTGCCGAAGTTGAGGCAGTTCGTGACCGCGAGCGGCTGGCCGCCCGCGCAGACGACGTTCCGGGCCGCCTCGGCGACGGCGATCCGCCCGCCGCGACGCGGGTTGAGGTAGACGTAGCGTCCGTTGCAGTCGGTCTTCATCGCCAGCCCGCGCTCGCCGCCGTCGCGCCCGCGCGTCCCCTTGAGGCGGACGACCGCGGCGTCCGTCGGGCCCGGCCCGGAGACGGTGTTCGTGCGGACCTCGTGGTCGTACTGCTCGAACACCCACCGCTTCGAGGCCACGTTGGGCGAGCCCATCATCCGGACGAGCACGTCGCTGGCGGTCTCCGCGGTCACGTCGTCGAGGGCGCCGAGGTCGGCGGCCTGGGTCGCGTCGAGGTAGGTCGGGCGGGCGGTCTCGCGGTGGTAGACCGGCGCCCCGCCGCCGAGGACCAGCGACTCGGCCGGGACATCCACCACGAGGTCGCCGTGCCAGTACACCCGGACGCGCTCGGTGCCGGTCACCTCGCCGATGGGGACCGCGTGGAGGTCCCACTTCTCGAAGACGGCCTCGACCTCGGCCTCGCGGCCCTTCTCCACGACCACGAGCATCCGCTCCTGGCTCTCGCTGAGGAGGATCTCGTAGGGCGTCATGCCCTCCTCGCGCTGCGGCGTCTTCTCCAGCTGGAGGTCCATCCCGACGCCGCCCTTCTCGCTCATCTCCGACGACGAGCACGTGATCCCGGCCGCGCCCATGTCCTGCATCCCGACGACGGCGCCCGTCCGGATCGCCTCCAGCGACGCCTCGAGGAGCAGCTTCTCCGTGAACGGGTCGCCGACCTGGACGCTCGGCCGCTTCGCCTCGGACTCCTCCGAGATCTCCTCGCTCGCGAACGTGGCCCCGTGGATCCCGTCGCGCCCCGTCGAGGACCCGACGATGTAGACCGGGTTGCCGACGCCCGCCGCCGTCGCGCTCACGGTCTCGCCGACCTTCACGGTCCCCACCGACATCGCGTTGACGAGCGGGTTGCCCTCGTAGGCCGGGTCGAACACGACCTCGCCGGCGACCGTCGGCACGCCGAACGAGTTGCCGTAGCCGCCGATCCCGCGGACGACGCCGTCGAACAGGAACCGCACGCGCGGCGTCTCCAGCGACCCGAACCGGAGCGAGTTGAGCGACGCGATCGGCCTCGCCCCCATCGTAAAGATGTCCCGCTGGATGCCGCCGACGCCCGTCGCCGCGCCCTGGTACGGCTCGACGGCGCTCGGGTGGTTGTGGCTCTCGATCTTGAACGCGACCGCCAGCCCGTCGCCGATGTCGACGAGCCCGGCGTTCTCGTCGCCGGCCGCGGCCAGCAGGTTCTCGCCGTCGCGCGGGAGCGTCTTGAGGATCGCGATTGAGTTCTTGTACGAGCAGTGCTCGCTCCACATCACCGAGTAGACGCCGAGCTCGGTGTAGGTCGGCGTGCGGCCGAGGATCTCGCAGACGCGGGCGTACTCGTCGTCGGTGAGGCCGTGCTCGCGGGCGAGTTCGAGCGTGACCTCGCGGTCGTGGGGGAGGGAGACGGGCGGCATCGGGCGCGGGGAGGGCGGGTCCGAAAGGTACCGGCCGCGCTCGCCCGCCGGTCGCGAACCTCACCGGCCGCGCGCTCTTTGCGCAGACTCCCGGCCGCCCCGCCCCGTCTGCCTCGGGGCCCCCGCGGGCCCGCCGAGGCGGGCGGGGCCGGCGCCGGAGATTGGGGGCACCCACCCCCGACGCCATGAGCACCGCGCCCCCCTCGTCCGTCGTCTCGAAGTCCCTGTTCACCCGGGTCGCCAAGCGGGCGGCGACGGCCACGGGGCACCCGGCCACGTTCGCGGTGGCGGTCGCGGTCGTCGTGGCGTGGGCCGCGACGGGGCCCCTCTTCGGCTACAGCCCGACCTGGCAGCTCGTGATCAACACGGGCACGACGATCGTCACCTTCCTGATGGTGTTCCTCATCCAGAACGCCCAGAACCGGGACACGGCCGCGCTCCAGATCAAGCTCGACGAGCTCATCCGGTGTGCCCTCGACGGCGACAACGCGCTGCTCGACCTCGAGGAGCTGGACGAGCGCGAGATCGACGCCGTCCGACGCCGCTACGAGGCGCTCGCGGACGAGGCCCGCCAGGCGCTCCGGGACCGCGGGGCGTGAGCGCGAGGGTGCCAGCGCGCCGCGCGGGCATTGACCTGTATATGCGCGCTTTGCCGTATCTCTGAGCAGCCCCCCGGCCTTCATCCCCACAGCCCCCTTGCCGCCATGGAGTGGTACCTCGACGTCCTCAAGAACCACTACGCCGACTTCGACGGCCGCGCCCGCCGGAAGGAGTACTGGATGTTCACCCTCATCAACATCGGCGTCATGATCGGCCTGTCGATCGTCGCGAGCATCCTCGGCGCGATCTGGGACCCGCTCGGGTGGCTCGGCTACCTCGCGTACATCGCGTACGCCCTGGCCGTGCTCGTCCCCGGGCTGGCCGTGTCGATCCGGCGGCTCCACGACACCGGGAAGTCGGGGTGGCTCGTCCTGCTCGCGCTCATCCCGCTGCTCGGGCTCGTGCTCCTCTACTTCATGATCCTCGAGGGCGACCACGGGCCGAACGAGTACGGCCCGGACCCCAAGGAGGCCCCCGACCCGGTCATGGGCGACCTCGCGTACTGAACGCTCCGCGACCTCACTCGGCAGGCCCCCCGCGACGACGGCTCGCGGGGGGCCTCGTCGTGCCGGGGCGGACCGCCGCCCCGCGGCGCGCGTAGGCCGGGCCCCTTCCCCCGCCGCCCGTGCGCCCCTACGTCCTCGCCGAGCTCTCCTGGGCCGACGCCCGCGACGCCGCCTACGACCTCGCCGTCCTGCCGTGGGGCGCGACGGAGCCCCACAACCTCCACCTCCCCTACGCCACGGACGTGATCCTGGCCGGCGGCGTGGTGGCGGAGGCCGCGCGACGGGCGTGGGAACGCGGCGCCCGCGTGCTCGTGCTGCCGGCGGTCCCGTTCGGGTCGAACGCCGCCCAGCTCGGCCTCGGGCCGACCGTCGAGATGCGGCCGTCGACGCAGCGGCTCGTCCTGCGCGACGTCGTCGCCAGCCTGGAGGCCGCGGGGATCCGGCGGCTGGCGATCGTCAACGGGCACGGGGGGAACGACTTCAAGCCGATCGTCCGCGAACTGCAGGCCGCGACCGACGTGTTCCTCTGCGCGCTCGACTGGTGGAGGGCCGCGCCGGCCGCCGAGCACTTCGCCGAGCCCGGCGACCACGCGGGCGCGCTCGAGACGGCCGCCGTGCTGCACCTCCGGCCCGACCTCGTCCGCCCGCTCGCCGAGGCCGGCGACGGCGCCGCCCGCCCGTGGCGCGTCGACGCGTTCAACGAGGGCTGGGCGTGGGCCCCGCGCGACTGGCGCCGGGTCACGGCCGACACGGGCGTCGGCGACCCGCGCGGGGCGACGCCCGAGGCCGGGGCCGCGTTCGTCGACGCCTGCGCCGAGCGGATCGCCGGCTTCCTCGTGGACCTCGCGGCGATGGACCCGGCCGACGCCTACACGTAGCCCCGCCTCGGCACGCCCACCGGAACGGCGCGCGCGGCGGGCGGTACCCGACGGCCCCCCGCCGCTCCCCCATGCCGACGGTCTACGTCACCCGCAAGGCCCACTTCAACGCCGCCCACCGCCTCCACAACCCGGACCAGTCCGACGCGTGGAATCGGGCGACGTTCGGGAAGTGCAACAGCCCCAACTGGCACGGCCACAACTACGAGCTGAGCGTGACCGTGGCCGGCGAGCCCGACCCCGAGACCGGGTTCGTCGTCGACCTCGCCGACCTGAAGGCCGTCATCCACGAGCACGTCGTCGAGCCGCTCGACCACAAGAACCTGAACCTCGACGTCCCCTTCCTCGAGGGGAAGAAGACGTCGACGGAGACCCTCGCCGTCGCCATCTGGGAGCAGCTGGCGCCCCACGTGCCCGGGCTCCACGAGATCGACCTCCGCGAGACGCCCAACAACTCGGTGACCTACCGTGGCGAGTGACGAGACCCCCACGGGCGGCGCGAGCGACCTCGCCGTCCGGGACGCCAGCCCGCTCCTCTACGAGCGGCAGGACGTCTACCACGCCGACACGACGGCCGAGCTGGCCGCGCTCTCGAAGCGCCAGCTCGAGCTGATCGGCGAGGACCCCCAGCGCGAGGGGCTCGTCAAGACGCCCGAGCGCGTGGCCAAGGCGTGGCAGTTCCTGACGCACGGCTACGGGATCGACCCGGACGAGGTCTTGCGGAGCGCCCTCTTCGCCGAGGACTACTCCGAGATGGTCCTCGTCAAGGACATCGAGGTCTACAGCCTCTGCGAGCACCACGCGCTCCCGTTCTTCGGCAAGGCCCACGTGGCGTACATCCCGAACGGCCACATCGTGGGGCTGAGCAAGATCCCGCGCGTGGTCGACGTGTTCGCGCGGCGGCTCCAGGTCCAGGAGCGGCTCACGCTCGAGATCCGCGACGCCGTCGACCGCGTGCTGAAGCCGGAGGGCGTGGCCGTGGTCATCGAGGCCCAGCACCTGTGCATGATGATGCGCGGCGCCGAGAAGCAGAACTCGATGACGACGACGAGCGCCATGAGCGGCGTCTTCCTCGACAACGCGAACACGCGGTCCGAGTTCATGCGGCTCATCGCGGGCTAGCGCGGCCCCCGGGCGGACCGAGGGCCGGGCCGCCGCCCCGGCACCGAGGCGGCGGAGACAGACGACGCGGCCGGCCCCGGGCGTTGGGGCGGGGCGCTGCGCATCCGCCCGGCGGCCTCGCTGGCGGCGGTCCCGTGAAGGACGGCCCGCGCGGCGCGCGCTAGCTTGACCGCCCCTCTGCCCGCTCCCGCCGTGCCCGAGTTCCACCGCCTCGACGCCGCCGACGACGCCCGCTTCCTCCGCGCCCGCGTCGCCGACCCGCTGACCCGCGTCCCCTTCCGCCCGACCAACGAGGTCGTGATGTGCGACGCGTGCGGGACCGTGTCGCTGCGCGAGACGTGGGAGGCCCTCGGCGGCTGCCCCAACGGCCACCGCCGCGCGGCGCCGTGGGACGCGGCCGCCGCGCTGAGCGGGGGCGACGGCGCCGCGACGGCCGCCCCGCGCCCGGCGGCCGGCCGCCCCGCCGCCCCGCCGCCCGAGCCGCGCCGGCCCAACGGGCTCACGTGGCTCCTCGTGGCCGTCGGCGTCGCCGGGCTCCTCGTGCTGGGGATCGTGCTCGTGGGGATGCTCCGCGACGGCGGCGACACGCCGGTCGTGGAGACGGCCGGCCCGCCGTCCGGCCCGTCCGGGCCCGAGGCCATCGTCATCGCCGAGCCGAGCCTCGTCGAGGGCTCGCTCACCGACACCGACTACCAGACGCCCGACGGGCGCTACCAGGACCTCTACACGTTCGCGGCCGACTCGTCCGGCGCCGTCCTCGCCTTCCGCGCCTCGTCCGAGGACTTCTTCCCGGACCTCGTGGTCGAGACGCCCGAGGGCGACCGCGTCGAGGCCGAGACGCTCTCCGACGACCCCGACACGGGCGCGCGCGTCGTGGCCGTGACCGGGCTCCGCGGGCCGGGCCTGTACCGCGTCCTCATCGCCTCGCGGCGGCCGGGCGAGACGGGCGACTACGCCTTCCGGATCGTGAGCGAGAACCCGGTCCGCCCGCTCGCGCCCAACGGCTCGGCGGTCCAGGCCGAGCTGGGCAAGTTCAGCGAGCTCACCGAGGGCTTCTACCGCGACCGCTACCGGTTCGCGGGCGCGGCCGGCCGCGAGCACACCGTGACCGTCCGGTCGAGCGCGTTCGCGCCGGTCGTCCAGCTGCAGGGCCCCGGCGGGGCCGTGCGCGGCGAGACGGGCCGGGCCGGCGGCGTGGTCACGTTCGTGTTCACGCCCGAGCGGGACGGGACCCACACGCTCCTCGTCACGTCGCAGTCGGCCGGGAAGACCGGGGCCTACACGGTCCAGCTGGCCGTCGAGGCCGCGCCGGAGCCCGAGGAGGTCGTCACGCGGACGCTCCCGCCGACGGGCCAGGCCGTGACCGACTCGCTCCAGGCCGGCGACACGCAGAGCTACACGCTGCGCGGGCGCGTCGGCGACCGGGTCCGCCTCGAGGTCCGGGCCGAGGGGTTCACGCCGTCGCTCACGCTCGTCGGGCCGGACGGGACCCGCACGCCGGCCGCGCCCGACGGCGACCGCGCGCGGATCCGGACGACGCTCTCGACGGCCGGCACGTACCGCGTCATCGTCGGGGCGACCGACGGGAGCGGCGTCGCGCGGACGACGCTGGAGCAGGAGGCGGCCGTGGCCTCCGAGGACATCCCGCGCCTGCCGGGCGCCGGCGGCCTCGGCGGCGAGGCGCCCGCCCCGCCCCCGGCCAACGACGACGAGGACTACCGGCCGCAGCCCATCGACGACGCGCCGGACGGCGGGGGGCGCTGAGGCCGCCCCCGCCGTAGCTTTCGGCCGACCCCACCGCCGGGCGCCACGCCCCGACATGAGCGACGACGCCGACACGATCCGAGTCCCGAAGGCCCGCCTCCGCGAGGTGAAGGCCGAGATCGACCAGCTCAAGCGCGAGCTCGCCTCGCTCCGGGAGGAGCACGAGAACCTCCGCGCCCACCTCAAGGGCTCGATCCAGGAGGTCGCCCGGCTGACCGAGGAGAACGAGCGCCTCCGCGCCTAGTCCCGCCCGCCTCGGCGACGGGGCGGGCCGACGCGGCGACGGCCGGGTGCGGCTACACGAGCGCGCCGATCAGCGCGAAGCCGACGACGGCGACGGTCCCCGCCAGGAGCGCGTACGGCAGCTGCGTCCGGACGTGCGAGATGTGGTCGGTGGCCGCGGCGAGCGACGAGACGATCGTCGTGTCGGAGATGGGCGAGGCGTGATCGCCGAAGATGCCGCCAGCCAGCGACGCGGCGAGGAACGGCGCCAGCGGGAGCCCGAGCGCCGCGGCGGCCGGCACCGCGATCGGGATCATGATGGCGAACGTGCCCCAGCTGGTCCCGGTCGAGAACGCGACGAACGCGCCCGTGAGGAACACGAGCGGCAGGAGCAGCGCCGGCCCCACGCCCGCCTCGGCCACGCCGCTCGCGACGTAGACCCCGGCCCCGAGCTCCCGCGTGACGCTGCCCAGCGCGAGCGCCAGCAGCAGCACGAACGCCATCCCGAGCATCCCGCCCGCGCCCTTCAGCCCGGTCGTGGTCAACTGCTCGACGGTCATCCCGCGCTGGGCGAGCATGAGCACCCACGCCACGAGGAGCCCGCTCAGCACGGCCCACAGCACGCTCGTCGAGCCCGACCCGTCGAGGAGGTTGCCGCCCCCCGTGACGAAGAGCCCGACGGGCATCATCACGACCATCACGCCCAGCGGGAGCAGCATGTTGGCCACGCGCGGCGGGATGGTCCCGACCGGCTCCGGCACGAGCGCGCGCTCGTCGACGTCGGGCGCGGCGCCGGGCTCGAACAGCTCGCCGCGCCCGGCCCGCTCTTCGGCGCGCTTCATCGGGCCCCACGCCCAGCCCGTCACGGCCACGAAGCCCGCCAGCACGACGGCCGCCAGGGCGTACACGTTGTACGGGATCGACGCGACGAACAGCCGGAGCGGGTCCGCGACACCCTGCTCGTTGAGGAGGCCGAGGACGTAGGCGCCCCACGCGTTGAGCGGAATGAGGATGCAGACGGCCGCGCTCGTCGAGTCGATGAGGTAGGCCAGCATCTCGCGACTGCTCCGCTGGCGGTCGAACAGCGGGCGGCTCACGGCGCCGGCCACGAGGACCGTGATGTTCGACTCGATAAAGATGACGATGCCCACGAGGAACGACAGCAGCCGCGCCCCGCGCTTCGACGCCGCCCAGCCCCGCCGCTCCAGCGCGTCGATGAACCCGCGGACCCCGCCCGACGCCTCGACCGTCGCGATGAGCGCGCCGATGACGAGCGTGAACAGGAGCACCCGCGTGTTGCCGGCGTCGCCGAACACGCCGACGGCCCCCTCGATGGCGCCGCCGAGGCCGGCGAGCGGGTTCCACCCGGCCAGGATCGTGTAGCCCAGCCACACGCCGGCCCCGAGCGAGAGGTACACCTGCCGCGTCCCGATGGCGAGGCCGATGGCCAGGATCGGCGGGAGGAGGCTGGTCCAGGTCGGGTCGATCTCGGGCGGCATGGCGGGGCGGGGGGACGCCGGATGGTACCCACGCCGGCCGCTCCGGCGGCACCACGGCCGAGGGGCGTGACCCCGCCCGCGTCGGGATTGCGCAGGGAGAACCGTCCACCCTCCCCCCTTCAATGTCCGACTCCGGATCCCCCATCTCCCGCCGCGAGAGCCTCAAGAAGGCCGCCGGCGCGCTCGCCCTCGGCCTCGGCGCCCCGGCCGCGCTCGCCGCCCCCAGCCCCGAGGACGACGCGTTCCGCCACATCAAGTTCGTGTTCTACAAGGACTCGCTCGACGAAGCGGTGGGCCACGTGACCCTCCCCCACGACCTCGTCGACAAGCTGTCCGACGAGGACGGGATCGTCATCATGAAGTACGTCAAGACCTTCGACGCCGAGACGCGGCGGACGCAGACCTTCGACGTCCGGCCGGCGCGGTAGCGTGGACGACCACGGCATGCACCTGCTCCCGGTCGTCCGCGACCGGGACGAGGCGTTCTCGTACGCGTGCCACGGCTGCGGGCGCTGCTGCGTCCACAAGGCCATCCGCGTCGACACCTACGCCGTCGCCCGCCTGGCCGACGCCCTCGGGACGACGACGGGCGACGTGCTCGCCCACTACGTCGACGCCGGCACCAGCACGCTCCGCCAGCGCGACGGCGGGGCGTGCGTGTTCTACGACGGCGGGTGCTCGGTCCACCCGGGCCGGCCGCTCGCCTGCCGGCTCTACCCGCTCGGCTGGAGCGCGCGGACCGACGGCACCGAGTCGTTCCTCCAGCTCAGCGGCCACCCCGGCTCGCCCGGCGTCTACGGCACGGACGGGACCGTCGCCGACTACCTCGCCTCGCAGGAGACGGCGCCCTACGAGCGGGCCTCGTGGCGCTACGCGGCCGTCCTCCGCCGCCTCCGCGCCGCCCTCGAGGCGGACGGCCCCGACCCCGGCGACCCGCCCCCCATCGCCGACGTCGACGCCGCGCTCACCGAGGCGGGCGGGCCCGTGCCCGACGACGTCGAGGCCCGGGTCGAGCGGCACCTCGCGCTCCTCCACGCCTGGCTCGACGCGGCCGGCGCGCCTCGGCCCGACGCCGGAGCGGGACAAGCCCCTCAAAAACAGGGCACGGCGGCGTGACCCCGCAGGCCGAGCGAGCGGCCCAGGGAGTGCTCACACCTCTCCTCCCCTGGCCATGCGTTCCCTGCTCCTCCTCACGGCCCTGCTCGCCTCGACGGCCGCCTCGGCCCAGCCGTCCGTCACCGTCTCCGGCTTCGCGGCCGTCCCCCAAGGCTCCTTCGCCGACGCGCTCGGGACGGCCGGCGGCGGGCTCGCCGGGGGCACGGTCTACACCGTCCCCGGCTCGCCCCTCGCGGTCGGGCTGGAGGGCGCCGTCGCGATCTACGGCTACGAGCGGCGGACCGTCCCGCTCTCGCTCACGATCCCCGACGTCCGCGTCGGCGTGACGACGTCGAACAACCTCGCCCAGGGGCTGGCGGTCCTCCGGATCCAGGTCCCGCGCGGCGCCGTCCGCCCGTACCTCGACGGCGTGGCCGGCGTGACCTACCTGTTCACCGAGACGAGCGTGGGCGACGACGACTATTACAGCGACTACGGCGAGCCGCTGTCCTCGGTCAACTACGACGACGTGGCGTTCACGACGGGCGTCGGCGTCGGCGCGCAGGTCCGCCTCGGGTCGTTCGACACGGACGGGGGCCGGCCGGGGACGGTCGCGCTCGACGCCCGCGTCCGCTACCTCTCGGGCACGGAGGCCACGTTCCTCGGCCGCGGCGACATCGAGCGGTACCGCGACGGGACGATCGCCGTCTACCCCCGCCGGTCGCGGACGGACGTCCTGGCCCCGCACCTCGGCGTGACGGTCACGTTCTGACCCCGGCGGCCCCGCCGAGGCGCCGAGGCGGGGCGGGCCGGAGCGGGACGCGGCCGGGTCGCTGAAGCGTCCGTGAGGGGCCGAACCTCGCGCGCGCCTCCTCGTGGAACGGGCCCCGATCCCGCAGCGACAGCGACATGGCCGAAGTCCCGACCCAGACCGACACCGTCCGGCTCCAGGTGGCCGGCGCCCAGAACCCCGACTTCGGCAAGAGCATCGCCCGGCTGAGCCAGGAGGCGCTCACCCAGCTCGGCGTCTCGCCCGGCGCCATCGTCGAGCTCCGCGGCCCGAAGAACACGACGGCCGCGATCGCCTTCCCGCCCTACCCCGCCGACGCCGGGCTCGGGATCATCCGCCTCGACGGCCTCGTCCGCGCCAACGCCGGCGTGTCGATGGGCGACCACGTCGAGGTCGCCGTCGCGCGCGTCCAGCCGGCCCAGCGGGTGACGCTGGCGCCGGCCCAGCCGGGCGTCCGCCTCCAGGGCCGCGGGCAGGCGCTCCTGCGGACGCTCCTCGGCCGCCCGCTCGTCACCGGCGACACGGTCTCGACGAGCGTCTACCGCAGCCAGCCCGGCCCGCAGGACGGGATCCCGGGCCTCCCGCCGGAGGTCGCCCAGCGCCTGTTCGGCCAGCAGCGCGCGTTCGGGCTCCAGGAGATCCGCCTCATCGTGACGAGCACGAGCCCGCGCGGGATCGTCCAGGTCACCGAGCAGACCGAGATCGAGCTCCTCCCCGAGTACCAGGAGCCCAGCGACGGCGAGCCGCCCATCGGGATCACCTACGACGACATCGGCGGCCTCGGCGACACGGTCGACCAGGTGAGGGAGATGATCGAGCTCCCGCTCAAGCACCCCGAGCTGTTCGCCCGGCTCGGCATCGACCCGCCGAAGGGCGTCCTGCTCTACGGCCCGCCCGGGACCGGCAAGACGCTCCTCGCGCGGGCCGTCGCCAACGAGACGAACGCCCACTTCTCGGTCATCAACGGGCCCGAGATCATGGGCCGGTACTACGGCGAGAGCGAGGGCCGCCTCCGCGAGGTGTTCGAGGAGGCCGCCTCCCAGGCGCCGGCCATCATCTTCATCGACGAGATCGACTCGATCGCGCCGGCCCGCGACGAGACCGGCGAGGCCGAGCGCCGCGTCGTGGCCCAGCTCCTGACGCTCCTCGACGGGCTCGAGGCCCGCGGAAACGTCGTCGTGATCGGCGCGACGAACCGGCCGGACGCCATCGACGAGGCGCTTCGCCGGCCGGGCCGCTTCGACCGCGAGATCGTGATCGGCGTGCCGGACACGCAGGGCCGCCGCGAGATCCTCAACATCCACACCCGCGGGATGCCGCTCGCCGAGGGCGTCGACCTCGACGCGCTCGCGCGGACGACCTACGGGTTCGTCGGGGCCGACCTCGGCGCGCTGGCCCGCGAGGCGGCCATCTCCGCGCTCCGCCGCGTCCTCCCCAACCTCGACCTCGACCTCGACGAGATCCCGGCCGACGTCCTCGACGACCTCGTCGTCAAGCCCGAGGACTTCGACGACGCCGTCAAGCGGGTCCAGCCGAGCGCGCTCCGCGAGATCCAGATCCAGGTCCCGAACGTGGGCTGGGACGACATCGGCGGGCTCGAGGAGACGAAGCAGCAGCTCCAGGAGGGCATCGAGCTCCCGCTCAAGCACCCCGACGCGTTCCGCCGGCTCGGCATCCGCCAGGCCCGCGGCTTCCTCCTGTTCGGGCCCCCGGGCAACGGGAAGACGCTGCTCGCCAAGGCCGTCGCCCGCGAGGCCGAGGCCAACTTTATCGCGACGAAGTCGAGCGACCTCCTCTCGAAGTGGGTCGGCGAGTCCGAGAAGCAGGTCTCGAAGCTGTTCAAGCGCGCCCGCCAGGTCTCGCCGACGGGCCTCTGCATCGACGAGATCGACGCGCTCGCGCCGGCCCGCGGCGGCTCGTTCGGCGACTCGAACGTGACCGAGCGCGTGGTCAACACGCTCCTCGCCGAGATGGACGGACTGGAGGAGCTCCAGGGCGTCGTCGTGATCGGCGCGACGAACCGGCCGACGCTCCTCGACCCGGCGCTCCTCCGCCCGGGCCGGTTCGACGAGATCGTCTACGTCCCGGTGCCCGACGCCGAGGGCCGCCGCCGGATCCTCGAGATCCAGACCGGCACGATGCCGCTCGCCGCCGACGTCGACCTCGGCGCGCTGGCGGAGCGGGCCGAGCGGTTCTCCGGGGCCGACCTCGAGAACCTCGTCCGCAAGGCCGGCCTCCTCGCGCTCCGCGCGAACCTCGACACCGAGACCGTCACCGCGGACGACTTCGAGCGCGCGCTCGCGGACACGCGGCCGAGCGTGACGCCGGAGGTCGAGAAGGAGTACGAGCGGATGCGGAAGCAGCTCAAGCAGGAGGACCCGCGCGGCACCCGCCCCATCGGCTTCCAGATCGCGGCGACGGACGGCGCCGGCGGCGACGGGGCGTGACCCCGCCCGCCTCGGCCTCCCCACGGCGGGGCCGAGGCGGACGACGTGAGCCGGTCGGCCCGCGGATTCCGCTTGTGCGGGGGACACCCTTTCTCCCGCCCATGCGCTGTTTGCTCCTCGCCGCCCTCCTCGCCCCGGCCGTCGCCGCCCAGACCACGTTCACCGTCACCACCGTGGCCGACACGGGGCCCGGCTCGCTCCGGCAGGCCATCCTCGACGCCAACAACGCGCCGAACGGCGACGGGCTCGACGTCGTCGCGTTCGACATCCCGGGCGACGGGCCCCACACGATCCGGCCCCTCTCGCCGCTCCCGGCGATCTACGGCGACGTCGTGGTCGACGGCCTGACGCAGCCCGGGGCCGACTGCGACACGTGGCCGGCCACGCTCCAGATCGTCCTCGACGGCCAGCAGGCCGGGCCCGACGCAGAGGGAATCCAGATCCAGAAAGGCGGCGGCGCGACCGTCCGCGGGCTCGTCGTCCACCGGTTCAGCAGCGACGGGTTCGACGTCGAGGGCGCGGGCGGCAACACGTTCGAGTGCAACTTCGTCGGGACCGACGTGACGGGCATGACGGCCATGCCGAACGGCGACGACGGGTTCGACGTGGCGTCGTCGGACAACGTGATCGGGGGGGCGTCGCCCTCGGCCCGGAACCTCATCTCGGGCAACGCCGAGGACGGCATCGACGTCGACGGGTTCAACGAGTTCGGCGTGACCGACCTGGCCGTCCGCAACGTGATCCAGGGCAACTGGATCGGCGTCGCGGCCGACGGCGAGAGCCCGCTCGGCAACGCCGACGACGGCGTCGAGCTCCAGTACGGCGCGGCCGACTCGGTCGTGGGCGGGACCGAGCCGGGCGAGGGCAACGTGATCGCCTACAGCGGCGACAACGGCGTCCAGATCGAGGAGGCATCGAGCGTCCGCAACCGGATCCTCGGCAACGCCATCTTCGCCAACGGCGACCTCGGCATCGACCTCGGCGCCGACGGGCGGACGCCCAACGACCCCGGCGACGGCGACCCCGGCGCCAACGACCGGCAGAACACCCCGGCGCTGGGCTCGGCCACGACGTACGCCAACACGAGCACGACGACCGTGGTCGGCGCGCTCGCGTCGCGCCCGGGCGGGACGTACCGCGTCGAGCTGTTCGCCAGCGCCGCCGCCGACCCGAGCGGCTACGGCGAGGGCGAGCGGTTCGTCGGCGCGGTCGAGGTGACGACGGACGCCGGCGGCGACGCCGCGTTCACGGTCGAGCTGTCGGCGCCGGTCGAGCCCGGCCTCTCCGTGACGGCCACGGCCACCGACGCCGACGGCAACACGAGCGAGTTCAGCGGGGCCGTCGACGTCGACTTCGTCGACAACGTGGCGACGGAGGACGACCCGGGCGTCGTGCTCGCGCTGGCGCTCGCCCCGAACCCGGCGGCGTCCGACGTGGCCGTCTCGTTCCGTCACACCCAGGCCGGTCCGGTCGAGGTCACGGTCGTCGACCTGCTCGGCCGCGTCGTCCGCCAGGCGGCTAGCGTGTGGGCGGTGGGGCCCCACGCGGTGCGCCTCTCCGTCGCGGACCTGCCGGCCGGCGTGTACGTCGTCCGCGTGGCGACGGCGGAGGCGAGCGCGACGCTCCCGCTCACGGTCGCGCGCTGACGTCGTCCGCCTCGGTCGCGTCCGCCCCGGTCGGTGCGACGGCCGAGGCGGGCACCGAGCCGGGCGGTCGTACGTTGGAGCCGCCATGCGCCGCGCCCCCGCCCTGCTCCTGCTCGCCGTGCTCCTCGCGGGGCTCGGCACGTCGACGGTCCACCGGGCGCAGCACGCGCTCGAGTGGGCGGAGGCGCAGCGGTCGCACGCCGCGCACCACCACGGCGGCGCGGGCGACCACGCCTCCGTGCCCTGCTCCGACTTCGACGCGCACGACCTCGACTGCGCGGTCTGCTCGGGCCTGAGCGCGGCCGTCGCCGAGCGCGAGGTCCACGTCGGGGTCACCGGGCGCGCGGTCCACCAGGCGGGCGCGTCCGAGGCCCACGCGGCGTTCCGGCGCGCCGCCACGCCGGCCCGGGGGCCGCCGGCTGTCGCATAACCCCCGCCCGCGGACGCCCGCGGGCCTCGTCCGGCCGGCACCACGCCGGCCGGCTCTCCGGTTTCCGGCCGCACGTCCGCGGCCTCTGCGACAGCCCTCCATGTCTTTCCGCCTTCTGCTGGCGGTCGCGCTCGGCGTTCTCGCCGGCGCGGCCTCCGCCCAATCCACC
>CAXRFJ010000653.1:0-3120 GCA_964229475.1 Rubrivirga sp. | reverse complement strand
CGAGCTCGCCGAGCGCGACCGGCGCGACGAGAGCCGGGACGTCGCCCCGCTGCGGGCGGCCCCCGACGCCGTCACGCTCGACACCACGGCCCTCACCATCGACCAGCAGGTCGACGCCGTCCTCGACGCGGTCCGCCGCGTCCGGGAGCCGTCGGCTACCTGACCGCGCCATCCGGCGCATTCGTGTTCGCCCCGTGCGCCCCGGCCCCGGCCGGCGGAGGCACCGCGCAGGGCGTCTCTCCACCGCTTAAACCCATCGGCGCCTGCCACGCCTCCTGCCCCCCCGGGCGGCCGGCCCCGACTCTTTCCTATGGCTGACAACCAGCCGACCCCCGAGACGCCCGCGGAGGGCGCCCCGACGACGGCCCTCGAGGCCGACCCCACCGAGACCACGGACGAGGCGTCGACCGCCCCCGAGGCCCCGGCTTCCGACGACACTCCGCCGGCCGATGCCGGCGAGGGCGACGACGACGAGGCCCCCACCAGCGACGGCGACGGCGACACCACCCCCGTCCCCGACCCGACCGGCGACGGCTCCGACGACGGCTCCGACGACGACGCCCCCGCGGGCGCCGACGAGTCCGGTGACGGCGGCGTCCTCGACACCGTCGCCCACGCCGTGAGCGACGCGGCCGGCGCGGTCGCCTCCGCGGCCAAGAAGGCGGCCACGGCCGCGGCCGGCGCGGTGGCCGACGCCGTCTCCGGCGACGGCGCGGACAGCGCCGCCGACCTCGGCTACACCGGCAAGAACCTCGGCCGGACCATCTCCATCGACGAGCTCGAGGCCCGCGACGAGCGGAACGCCGGCAAGCTCGGCATCGGCGCGCACGCCGAGGTCATGGACGAGGGCGCCGCGCCCGACGAGATGGCCGACCTCTACGGCCGGTCCCTCTCGGCCGTCGAGGCCGACCAGATCGTGACCGGCAAGGTCGTCGGCCTGACCGAGAAGGAGGTCGTCGTCGACATCGGCTTCAAGTCCGACGGCGTCGTCGCCAAGAACGAGTTCGGCGAGGTGCCGGAGCTCGGCGAGGAGATCGACGTCTACGTCGAGCGCCTCGAGGACCGCCGCGGCCAGCTCACGCTGAGCTACACCAAGGCGAACCACAAGCTCCGCTGGAACATCTTCGAGAGCGCGCTCGAGTCGGGCGCCGTCATCGAGGGCGAGATCGTCAAGCGGATCAAGGGCGGCATGATCGTCAACCTGCTCGGCTCGGAGGCCTTCCTCCCGGGCTCCCAGGTCGACGTTCGCCCCGTGCGCGACTTCGACGTCTACATCGGCAAGACGATGGAGTTCAAGGTGGTCAAGACGAACCCGGGCAACGGGAACGTCGTGATCAGCCACAAGGCGCTCATCGAGAAGGACCTCCAGGAGCAGCGGAAGCACATCCTCGACTCGCTCGAGGTGGGCCAGGTGCTCGAGGGCCAGGTCAAGAACATCGTCAACTTCGGCGCCTTCGTCGACCTCGGCGGCGTCGACGGCCTCCTCCACATCACCGACATCTCGTGGGGCCGGGTCGGCCACCCGAGCGAGGTGCTCGAGCTCGACCAGAAGCTCAACGTCGTCGTCCTCGACTACGACAAGGAGCGCCAGCGGATCTCGCTCGGCTACAAGCAGCTCCAGGAGCACCCGTGGGAGAACCTCGCGGAGCGGATCGTGGAGGGCATGCAGATCGAGGGCCGCGTGGTCTCGATCACCGACTACGGCGCGTTCGTCGAGATCGAGCCGGGCATCGAGGGCCTCGTCCACATCTCCGAGATGTCCTGGACGGAGCACGTGAAGCACCCCACCCAGAAGGTCCAGCTGGGCCAGACGGTCAACGTGAAGGTGCTCAAGGTCGACGAGGACTCCAAGAAGATCTCGCTCGGCATGAAGCAGCTCGAGCCCGACCCGTGGGAGGGCCTCCTCGACCGGTTCCCGGTCGGGACGGTCACCCGCGGCAAGGTCCGGAACATCACGACGTTCGGCGCCTTCGTCGAGATCGAGCAGGGGATCGACGGGCTCGTCCACGTCTCCGACCTCTCCTGGACGCGGCGCGTGAAGCACCCGTCCGAGGTGGTCAAGAAGGGGATGGACCTCGACGTGATCGTCCTCGACATCGACATCGCCCAGCGGCGGATCTCCCTCGGCCACAAGCAGGTCTCGACCGACCCGTGGCAGAAGGTCTCGGAGGTCTACACCGAGGGCTCGGAGGCCACCGGCACCGTCGCCGAGATCAACGACGGCGGCGTCGTCGTCGACCTCGCGATGGACGTCGAGGCGTTCGTGCCCGCGTCGCACCTCCTCCGCGGCGGCCGCCCGGCCGACGCCTACCAGATCGGCGACGAGCTCGAGCTCCAGGTGATCCGGATGGACCGCGAGGACCGCGAGCTGGTCATGTCCGAGACGGCCAAGCAGCGCGCCGAGGAGCGGGCCGCCCGCGACGCGGAGTACCGCGAGCGCCGGAACCAGGAGCGCGAGGAGCGCCGGCAGGTCGAGTCCTACGGCTCGAACCAGTCCGGCCCCGCGACGCTCGGCGAGCTCTCGGGCCTGGCCGCCCTGCGCGACCAGATGGCCGAGGCCGAGGCCAACGACGAGCCGGAGGTCACGACGCCCCTCGACGTCGAGGGCCCCGGCGTGGACTCGACGGACGACGTCGAGGTCCCGGACGTCCTCTCGAAGCCGGCCGGCGACGTCGTCGAGGAGGCCCTCGGGTCCGACGACGCCCCGACGGCCGACTCGGAGCTCGGCGAGGCCGCGGCCGACGTCGACGACGAGCTCGACGCGGACGAGGAGGAGTAACCCTCCCTCGCGTCCCCCGACCCGGGCGGCGGCTTCTTCGGAGGCCGCCGCCCGATTTTTGTGTCGAGGGCGCCCGCCTCGGCAGAACCGCCGCCGCGGCGGGAGCCGCGCGGCGGCGGCGACGTTGGAGGCGGCCCCTCACGCTCCGCACATGCTCGACGCCGCCACCCTCCGCGACCTCGCCGACCTCGCCGGTCCCGAGCGCGCCTTCCTCACCGTCTACCTCGACGCGACCGACGACCCGTCGGTCCTCGACGCGCGGTTCGCCCGGATCCGCGGGCTGCTGGCCGACGAGCCCGAGGAAGATCGGAAGAGCACACGTCTGAACTCCAGTCACACTG
>CAXRFJ010000652.1:0-3857 GCA_964229475.1 Rubrivirga sp. | reverse complement strand
GGAGGGCGTGGGTGCCGACGTGGTGGCTCCCCGCGACGCCGCGTGAGCAACCCCGGCCTTCTCTCCTTGTCATCCTGAGGAGCAGAGCGACGAAGGATCTCGTATCCGCAGGCGCAGTGTCCGCGGCGATCGAAACGATCGAGTCCGACGCGATCCTTCGCTCCGCCCAGGATGACAACGGAGGATGCCGGGGCCGACCGACGCGCTGCTTCCTGCACACTGCCCTCTGAGCCCCCGACCATGGCCCTCTCCCCCGTCCGATTCGCCTGGCAGGACAGCCGCGGGATGCGGCGGCGGCTCGTGCTGTACGTCTCGGCGATGGCGCTCGGCGTGGCCGCGCTCGTCGCGATCCGCTCGTTCGGGATCAACCTCGAGCGGGCGGTCGAGGAGCAGTCCAAGGAGGTGTTCGGGTCCGACCTCGAGGTCCGGCGGAGCGCGGCGTTCCCGGACTCGACGGAGGCCCTCCTCGACTCGATCCGCACCGAGACCGAGGCGGCCGTGGTCCGCGAGGTCTCGTTCCCGTCGATGGCCCGCTTCCCGCAATCGGCCAATGGAGAGGGCCGCGCGCGGCTCGTCCAGATCCGCGCGCTCGACGGGCCGTACCCGCTCTACGGACGCGTCGAGACGACGCCCGCGGAGGCCGCCCGGCTCGTCGGCCGCGACACGACGGGCGCGCTCGTCGACGGGACGCTGCTGCTCCAGATGGAGGCCGCCGTCGGCGACACGATCGAGGTCGGCGACCGGAGCTACCCGATCGTCGGGCAGGTCGACGGCGTGCCGGGGCAGACCGACATCGCCGGGCTCGTCGGGCCGCGCGTGTACCTCCCGCTGGCGGCGCTCGACTCGACGCTGCTCGGGTTCGGCAGCCGGGTCCGGTACACGGCCGCGTTCCGGTTCGAGGACGAGGTCGCCGGCCTCGACGCCGCGCTGCCCCGCCTCGACGCCGCCGACGTCCGCTACGAGACGGCCGGCGAGGAGCAGGCGGAAGTGTCGGAGGCGTCGGGCTACCTCACGCGGTTCCTGTCGCTCGTCGGGTTCGTGGCGCTGCTCCTCGGCGGGATCGGGGTGGCGTCGTCGGTGAGCGTCTACGTGTCTGAAAAAGCCGAGACGGTCGCGACGCTCCGGTGCCTCGGCGTGTCGTCGCGGCGCGTGCTGGCGGCGTACGCGCTGCAGGCCCTCGCGCTCGGCTTCGTCGGCGCCGTGCTGGGCGCGGTCCTCGGGATCGGCGTGCAGCGGCTGTTGCCGGAGGTCTTCGCCAGCTTCCTCCCGGTCGACGTCGACAACGCGATCGCGCCGCGGGCGATCCTCGAGGGGATCGGCGTGGGGCTGGGGACGGCGCTCCTCTTCGCGCTCCTCCCGCTCGTCGGCGTCCGCCGCGTGCCGCCGCTCCGGGCGCTCCGCGAGGACGCCCGGGCGCGCGGCGTCGACCCGCTCCGGTGGCTGCTCGGCGCGCTCCTCGTGGCCGCCGTCGGGGGGTTCGCGTACCTCCAGACGCAGAGCTGGATCGGCGCGGCGGCGTTCGTGGGCGGGACGGCCGCCGTGTTCGCGCTCCTCGCGCTCGCGGCGGCGCTCGTCCGCGCCGTCGTGCGCCGCGTGGTCCGGCCCGGCCTGCCGTGGGCATGGCGGCAGGGGCTCTCGAACCTCCACGCGCCGGGCAACCAGACGCTCGTGCTCCTCCTGACGATGGGCCTCGGCGTGTTCCTCGTCCTCGCGCTCGGCCTCGTCCAGCGGTCGATCCTCCAGCAGGTCGCGCTCCCGTCCGAGGAGGCCGGCGCGCCCGACGTGGTCCTGTTCGACGTCCAGCCGAGCCAGGTCGACAGCCTCCGCGGGATCGTCGAGGGCCAGGGCCTGCCGATCGTCGAGGAGGTCCCGCTCGTGTCGATGCGGATCGCGGCGCTCAACGGCGTCCCCGTCGACACGCTCTCGGAGCGGGCCGACAGCTCGTTCGCCGGCACGGACGGCGGCCCTGAGCGGTGGGCGCTCCGCCGCGAGTACCGCTCGACCTACCGGGCTCAGACGGTCGACTCGGAGACCGTCGTCGCCGGCACCTTCGAGGGCACCGCCGAGGCGGACGCCGCCGTGGTCCCGGTGTCGCTCGAGGCCGAGCTCGCGCTCGACCTCGCCATCGGGGTCGGCGACCGGATCACGTGGGACGTGAGCGGGGCCCAGATCGAGACACAGATCACGAGCCTCCGCGAGGTCGACTGGGCGCGCGTGTCGCCCAACTTCTTCGCCGTCTTCCCGGCCGGCCCGCTCGACGAGGCGCCGCAGACGTCGATCCTCCTCGTCCGCGCCGGCTCGCCGGAGGCGTCGGCGCGGCTCCAGTCGGCGGCCGTCGAGGCGTTCCCGAACGTGTCGGCCGTCGACGTCCGGCTCGTGCTCGCGCTCATCGACCGCGTGCTCGGGCGCGTCGCGTTCGTCCTCCGGTTCATGGCACTGTTCGCCGTGGCGACCGGGCTCGTGGTGCTGGCCGGCGCCGTCCGCGTGGCGCTCGCCCAGCGGACGCGCGAGGCGGTCGTGTTGCGGACGCTGGGCGCCAGCCGTGCGCAGGTCCGCCGGATCCTCGTCGCGGAGTACGCCCTCCTCGGCGTCCTCGCGGCACTGACGGGCGGGCTGCTGGCCGTCGCGGGGGCGTGGGGGCTGGCCCACTTCGCCTTCCGGATCCCGTTCGCGCCCGACGTCTCGTGGCTCCTGTGGGCCCTCCTCGTCGTCCCGCTCCTGACCGTCGCGGTGGGCCTGGCCGGGAGCCGCGGCGCGCTCCGCCAGCCGCCGCTGGCCGTGCTCCGCGCCGAGGGGTAGGCGAGCGAGGCATCTCGTGCGCCCACCCGATGGCGAGGCGCTCCCCCTGCGTCATCTTGGGTACCGGACCTCCGCCCGTGCCCATGCCCCGAGTCTACCAGGACGACGTCGCCCGAGCCCTCCGCCAGCGGGGGTGGACGAAAGGGGCCGGCGGCGACCTCTACTTCCCGCCCCACGGGCACCCCCACCTCCACGCCCGGCTCTACGGGACCGGCGACTACGACCGGTTCATCGAGTGCTTCAAGTACCTCGGCGTGACGCGGCGGGACGGGACGCGGAACACCGACCTCGTCCGCAGCGGCCAGGAGGTCGGCGGCGCGCTGGCCAGCCTGGGCCGCGGCGAGATCAAGGCCGAGGCCACCGAGGTGATCCGCACCCTGCAGCTCCCGGACTGAGCCGAGCCCGACGGACCGCGCAGGCGGCACGTCCGCGTTCCCGATCTCCGCGGTGAACGGGTCGGGGTGGCGGCCGACGGCGGCGTTACGATAGAGGGCCCGTCCTCCCCTCCCGCCCCATGCGCGCCCTCCTGCTCGTCGCCCTCTGCGCTACCGCAGTCCACGCCCAGCCCGACCGCGTCCACCGGCTGACCTCGGCGCCGCTCGCGATCACGCTGCCGGCCGACTTCGAGACGGCCGGTGAGACGGCCCTCGACGCCGAGACTTCGATCCAGGTCTTCTCGCGCATCGGGACGGCCAGCGGCCCGAGCCCGAACACCTACCTCATCGTCGAGACGCACCGCGGGCTCTCGGCGCTGAAGCGGTTCCTGTTTCGGCGCGGCGTCGGCATCCAGCGGCAGACGCCGTCGATCGCGCTCGACCGAATCGACGCCGACCGGCTCCCCCTCACGTCCCGGCTGGCCGGGACCGTCGGCGCGGCGTTCGTCGCGACGGACCCGCCGGACCGCGCGTCCACCGGCCTCGTCGTGCGCGGCTGCGACGGCGACGTGTGCTACGCCGTCTCCGCGCAGGGGCCGGGCGACGACGCCTTCGCCGTCGCCCCGCTCCTCGCCGGGATCACGCTCACCGACTGACGGCGCCGCCCGCCTCGGTCTCCCCGTG
>CAXRFJ010000651.1:0-2273 GCA_964229475.1 Rubrivirga sp. | reverse complement strand
CGACGTCGACCACTTCGTGTCGTTGGCCCACCAGCTCCGGGGCGGCGTCCAGGTCGCGTCGCGCGCGGTCGTCGGGGAGCAGGTCCGCGCCGACGGCGCCGACGACGCCCGCCAGCGGGTCGACGAGGTCGCCGTCTACGCCATGGACACGTGGCGCCCGGCGGAGGGCTGGCAGATCCAGCCGGGCGTCCGCGTCGAGACCCGGGTCGTCGAGGGGCGCTCGACGGGCCTCGACCTCAGCCCGCGCCTGTTCGCGCGGTGGTCGCCGGACGAGGACCGCCTCGTCGTCCGGGCCGGGCTGAGCCGGCAGACCCAGGCCGTCCACCGCGTCCGCGACCGCGTGGCCGGGCGGTACGCCCTGGCCGCGTCGCGGTGGCTCCTGGCGGACGGCACGGTCCCGCTCGCCCGCGCGTGGCAGGTCGGCGCCGGGCTCGAGTGGGCGCCGTCCGACCCGCTGGCGTTCAGCCTCGACGTCTACGGCCGCCGGTCACGCGGATTGCTGGAACCGTCCGGAATCTCGGTCCGCGAGGCCGGCGTGATCCCGGCCGACCTGCTCGACACGCACCCGGCACACGGGGGCCGCGCGGCCGGCGTCGAGCTGGCGGCCCGCTACGCGCTCTCCGACTGGACGCTCGGGTTCAGCGGCGCGCTCAGCCGTGCCCAGATCCGGCCCGAGGCCGGCGGGGCGTGGCGGCCGTCGGCGTACGACCGGCCCGTCGCGCTCGGCCTCATCGCCCAGCGCGCGGCCGGTCCGTGGACGGCCGCGCTCCGCCTCGACCTCGAGTCCGGCCTCGCCCGGCCCGACGGGACGCGCGACGGCCTGCAGGTGCGCGCGAGCGGCGCCGTCGGCGCCCACGCGTCGCTCTGGGGCCTGGAGTGGACCGCGCTCGCGCAGGCGACGGCGCGGCCGCTGGCGCCCGCCATCGGCGGAGGCGTCGGGGAGGTGGGGCTGCCGCTGGCGACGGACGCGCGCGGCCTCCCGGGCTGGCCCGTCGTCAGCGTCTCGGCGCGCTGGTAGCGACGGACCTGCCGTCACCCCCCGTGGGTATCGTGTGGCATGGCCTTCCTGACGCAGCGCCGCGAGCGCCCCGACCCCGCCGACCTCGACCTCCGCGACGGCACCGTCACGCGCGTCGCGCAGCAGAAGAAGGACCCCGAACGGGCCAGCGTGTTCATCGACGAGCAGTTCGCGTTCGGGCTCGCCGTCGACCTCGTGATCCAGTCGGGCCTGCGGAAGGGCGTGACGCTCACGGCCGAGCGCCAGCGCGAGCTGCTGACCGAGCAGGAGACGTACGCCGCGAAGGCGTCGGCGCTGGCCAGCCTCAACCACCGCGCGCGGACGGCCGACGAGCTCCGCCAGTCGCTGTCGCGCAAGGGGTTCGCCGAGGCGATCGTCGAAGACACCGTCGCCCACGTCCAGGACCTCGGGCTGGTGGACGACGCGGCCTACGCCCGGGCGTTCGTGCGCGACCGCTTCAACGGCCGCGGCTACGGCCCGGCGCGGCTCCGGCAGGACCTGATCAAGAAGGGCGTCGCCCGGCGGACCATCGACGAGGCCCTCGCCGAGCTCTCCGAGGTGGAGGACCTCGGCGCGGAGGCGCGCGAGCAGGCGCAGAAAAAGTGGCGGGCGCTGTCGTCGGAGGAGGACCCCCGCAAGCGGAAAAAGAAGACGATGGACTACCTCGTCCGCCGCGGCTTCGGGTTCGACGTCGCCCGCGACGCTGTGGACGCCGCGGCGGAGGGCGAGGACGACGCGTTCTGGGACGCCGGGTGAGCGCGGCGGGCCTGCGGATCGGGGCGCTCGTGACGGCCGGATTGGTCCTCGCCGTCGGCGCCGCGTTCCCGGCGGTGGCGGCGACCCGCCTCAGCGCCAGCCCCACGCTGGCGGGCGTCCTGGACGGCGCGACGTACGCCGCGCTCCCGGCGCTCGGCCTGGCCTGGATCACGCTCCGCCTCGCCCGCGGCCACCGCCTCGCCTCCTGGGCCGCGTTCCTCGGGGCGCTGCTGACGCTCGGCCTGGGCCTCGCCCTCTACGCCGCCGCGCTGCGCCCGGACGCCCGGCCCAGCGCGCCCATCCTCGCCCTCGCGTTCGTCCCATTCCGCCAGCTCGCCGCCGTCGCCGTCACCGCCTGGGTGGTGTGGACGGCCGGGAAGACGAGGGATGAGGGATGAGGGATGGAGCCGGAGCGGGCGCAAAGTTCCAGGCGGCTTCCTCTGCTCGACTGGCGGCGGCAGGCGTTCCGACGCACCTTGCCTCCCGCCTCCCGCCTCCC
>CAXRFJ010000650.1:0-7584 GCA_964229475.1 Rubrivirga sp. | reverse complement strand
CCCCAGTCCCCAGTCCCCAGTCCCCAGTCCCCAGTCCCCAGTCCCCAGTCCCCACTCGCGGGAGCGCGAACGCGGCGTGTGAGTAGGACCCGACATCGGTTAGCTTTCCGTCCCCTCCCCCCCCGCCTTGGCCCGTCTGCTCCTCACCGTCGGTGTCGTCCTCGTGCTGGTGGCGGCGCTCGCAGCGGCCGCCGGCGGGCTGGCGTACGGGACGGAGGCGCCCCGCGAGGGGACCGTCGAGGTCGCCGGGCTGGCCCAGCCCGTGGCGATCGCCTGGGGCGACAGCGGGCGCGTCTGGATCGAGGGGGCCGACGAGGTCGCGCTCGCGGCCGGGCTCGGGTACGCGCACGGCGCCGACCACGGGTGGGCCGCCGCGCTGTGGCGGCAGGCCGCCCAGGGCCGGCTGGCGGAGTGGTTCGGCGAGGACGCCCGCGCGCTCGACCTCCACGCCCGCGCGCTCGGCTTCGCCGGGCTCGCCCGCCGGACCTACGACGCGCTCCCCGAGGCCGACCGGGCCGTCCTCGACGCCTACGCCCGCGGCGCGTCGACGGCGTTCGCCGAGCCCGGCGTGGCCCAGGGCGACGCGTTCATCGTGGCCGACGTGGTCCCCGAGGCGTGGGCGCCCTGGGACCCGCTCGCCGTCGAGCGCCTCCACGCCTACCTCGCCGCGCCCGCGCCCTCGGCCGACTCGACGTGGCTCCGCGCCGCCCGCGCCGACACGGCCGTCGCCCGCTTCGTCTCGGCCGACTCGGCGTTCCGCGCCTTCCTCGGCGTGCCCGACGGCGGCTACGACCGGGCCTACACGCTCGCCGCCGACACGGCGGGCGCCGGCCGCCAGCTCGTGCAGCAGGTCTCCGGCGGCGACTCGGCCCTCGACCTCCTCGCCCCGGCGATCCTGAAGACGCCCGGCCGCGAGACGCTCGCCCTCACCATCCCCGGCACGCTCGTCTCGCCGGGCGGGTGGAGCGGCGGGCTCGGCTGGGGCGTCCTCCTCGGCTCCGACCTCCGCCTCGAGCCCTACGCCGGGCCGAAGCCGCCGGCCGTCTACAGCCGGATCGTCGAGCGCGACGGCGACGAGACGTTGCTGGAAGTGGCCCGCGACACGACCGGCCTCGTCCTCCGCGCCGGCCGCGACGGCGCCCGCCCGGACACGACGGCGGCCGCCGCCTCCGACAGCCTCGGGCGGGGGTGGCGCGTCCGCTGGCGCGGCTTCCGCCTCGGGACCGACCTCGGGGCCTTCCGCGCGCTCCGCGCGGGCCGCGTGCCGGCGTCGTTTACGCTCCTCGACGGCGACGGCCTCGCCGCCACGCGGGCCGAGGTGCGGGTGCTCGGGGCGCCGCTCGCGTTCGCCGCCAACGGGACGACGCTCGTGGCCCAGGACTCGCTCGCCCGCTACGCCGCCGCCGTCCTCGCCGCCGCCCCGCGCGGGGCCCCGCCGCCGCCCGACTCCGCCCTCACCGACTCGACGCTCCGCCCCGTCACGCCGGCCGACCGTGAGGTCACGAGCGCGTGGGCCCGCGAGCAGATCCGCGGCCTCATCGCCGCGCTCGGCGCCCGCGACTCGCTCGACGACGTGCTCCAGGCGCCCTACGCCTACCTCAACGGCTGGGACGGCGCCTACCGCACCGACGGCATCGCCCCCTCCCTCTTCGAGTGGTGGGTCGAGGCCCACCGCGACTTTACCGGCCACCTCCCCGACCCCGCCGACTCGCTCGACGCCGCGCTCCTGCCCGCGACGCTCCGCATCGCGCGCGCCGAGCTCCGCGACCGCTACGGCCCGCTCCCGACCGACTGGCGGTGGGGGCGGATCCAGGGCGGGCCGCGGTTCCCGGTCCTCGGGACGCGGCGGAGCGCCGCCGCCCGGCGCTTCCGCGACGGCTACGGGGCGCCCGGGGGCCACCCCACCGCCCTCCTGCCCGGCCCCTCCGTCGTCTTCGCCGACGCCCGCGCCGGGCGCGCCGTGTGGACCGTCCGGACCGACCTCCGGAGCGGCACGATGACGCTCCGCCCGCCCTCCTTCCGCCCGTTCGCGGCGGCCGGCATCGACCTCGACGCCGGCCCGGACGGCCCCGTGCTCACCCTCGCCCCGTCGGCCCCGATGCCGGCGGAGCGGCTCACCCTCGCCCCCCCGTCGTAGTGTCCGCTCCGTTGTTCGTGGGCGTGGATGCCGGGGGGACCAAGACGGCCGCGCTCGCCGTGGCCGGCGACCGGTCCTGCCGCCTCGCCGGCCCCGCCGCCCAGGCCCTCCGCGACGGCCCCGAGGCCGCCGCCGCCGTCGTCTCCGCGCTCCTCTCCGACGCCCGCCGCCAGCTCGACGGCGCCCCGCTGGCCGGCGTGGCGGTCGGGCTCGCCGGCGCCGGCCGCGACACGGTCCGCGAGGCCGTCGGCGCCGCGCTGGCGCCCGCCCTCGACGGGGCGCCCCTCGCCGTCACGCACGACGCCGACATCGCCTACCACGCCGCCTGGGGCGACGGGAGCGGGGCGCTCCTGCTCGTCGGGACCGGCTCGCTCGTCTCCGCGCGGACCGACGACGGCGAGACCGTCCGCGCCGGCGGCTGGGGCACGGTCCTCGGCGACGACGGGAGCGGGGCGGCGCTCGGCCGCGCCGCGCTCCGGGCGCTCCTCGCCGCGCTCGACGGCGGGCCGCCGTCGGCACTCCCCGAGATCGCCGCGGAGCGGTTCGGGATCCACTCCGCCGACGACGCCCTCGCGGCCGTCTACACCGAGCGCCGGCCGCTCGGCTCGTTCTGCCCGCTCCTGATCGCCGCCGTCGAGGCCGGCGACTGGACCGCCGAGGCCGCGCTCCACGCCGAGGTCAACGGGCTCGCCAAGCAGGCCGGGTGGCTCGCCACGCGGGCCGGCGACGGGATCCGCCAGCGGCTGGCCTACGCGGGCGGGCTCTCGGGCGAGCCCGCGTACCGGGCCGCGCTCGACGCCGCCCTGGAGCGCCACCTCCCCGGCTGGGCCGTCTCGCGCTGCGAGGCCGAGCCCGTCGAGGGCGCCCTCGCCATGGCCCGCGCCCTCGCCGGCTGAGCCCGCCTCGGGGCCGAGGCGGGCGAGGCTCCGCCTCCCGACCCCAGGCCGGCCGGCGCCCGACTCCGGCGCTCGCGCTCGGCCCCGTTCCGACTCACGAGACGGAGCCTAGGTCAGGCTCTCCGGCGGGTAGTCGGCCGGGTCGAAGTCCGGCTCGGGGTACTGCGGGTCGATCGCCTCCAGCGTGTGGAGGAGGATCTCGCTGACCACGAGGTCGCGGTACCACCGCGTCTCGGCCGGGACCACGTACCACGGGGCCGCGGCCGTCGACGTCCGCTCCATGGCGATCTCGAAGGCCCGCATGTAGTCGTCCCAGTGCTCGCGCTCCGTGAGGTCGCCGGGGTTGAACTTCCAGTGCTTGTCGGGCCGGCGGAGGCGGCGACGGAAGCGCTCGAGCTGGTACTCCTTCGAGATGTGGAGCATCACCTTGACCACGCGCGTGCCGGCGTCGGCGAGGAGCGCCTCGAAGTTCCGGACGTGCTCGTAGCGCCGCTCAATGACGTCGGGCGCGGCCCACTCGTGGACGCGCACGATCAGGACGTCCTCGTAGTGCGACCGGTTGAACACGCGGATCATCCCCTTCTCCGGCGCCTTCGCATGGACGCGCCACAGGAAGTCGTGCCGGAGCTCGATCTCCGTCGGCGCCTTGAACGACGCGACGCGGACGCCCTGCGGGTTCATCGGCCCGAACACGCTCTCCGTGGTCGAGTCCTTGCCCCCGGCGTCCATCGCCTGGAGCACGAACAGGACGGACCCCTCGCGCTCGGCGTAGAGCGCCTCCTGGAGGTCGCGGGCCCGGTCGATGTTGTCGTCGAGCCGGTCCTCCGCCTCATCCTCGGTCAGCCCGCCGTCCTCGTCGGTGGCGCGCTCGGCGAGGCGGACGGTGGCGCCGGGCGCGATGCGGTAGCGGTCGAGGTCGAGGGCCATGAGGGATCAGGGATGCGGGATGGAGGGGGAGCACATGCCGCATGCCCCATCCCCCATCCCTCTTCTAGCGGCCGAACAGCTTGCCGAGGACGGCCTTGCCGGCCTGCTGCATGAGGTCGTCCTGGATGGACCCGTCGCCGTCCTTGTCGAGGAAGCCCGAGAGCGCGCCGATCACGCCGGAGGGCGCGGCCTGGCGCGCGCGCGTGGCGTCCTCGCCGAGGATGCCCGAGAGGCCGGCGCCGTCGAGGCCCGACTGGCGCTTCCGCTTGCCGAGCGCGGCCATGACGATGGGCGCGAGGATCGGGAGGAGCTTGGCGACCTGGCCCATGTCGAGCCCGGACGCCTGCGCGACGCCCTGCTCGACCTGCTGCCGCTGCCCGCCGAGGATGTGGCCGAGGATCCCGCCGCCGTCGACCTGCTTGCCGGTGAGCTGGCCGCCGAGGAAGCCGCCGAGGTGGTCGAGCAGCGAGCCGTCGTGGTCCCGGTCGAGCGCGCCCGCGAGGGCCTGCGCGCCCTGGGTCGTGTTGGTGTTCCGGTTGAGCGCCGTGAGAATGGCCGGGAGCGCGGCCGAGACGGCCGTCTGCGTCTGCTGCGGGCTCGCGCCGATGGCGCCGGCCAGGTGGCCGAGGTTGTCGCCGCCGATCGAATCGGCGAGGAGGTCGAGGATGCTGTTCATGCGTCGGGGGCGGAAGGTGGCGGGAGCATACCGCGCGGCGGGGGAACGGGTCCGGTGCGGAGGTGCGGAGGTGCGGAGGTGCGGAGGTGCGGAGGTGCGGAGGTGCGGAGGTGCGGAGGTGCGGAGGGAAAGCTGCTCGGCTTCGGACGCGTGCGCCAGTCGGAACCGGGTCCGCCCGGCTCGGCGTCGAGGCGGGCCGGCTCGGCGGCCCCACCGTGTCATCCTGAACCGGAGGTCGACGAAGCCAGCAAAGGCCGCAGGCCGGAGTCGACCACGAAGCGTCGGCTCCGCTCAGGATGACAGGTTGGGAAGGAGAGCTCGACAGCCTCACTCAACCCACCAGTTCGACGCGCATCCAGCCGCGGAGGGCGTTCGAGAGGAAGACGGCGTCGGCCACTCGCAGGTCGTCCGGGTTCAGCGCCCGCTCACCGGCTTCCGGGCGCGTGGCGAGGACGTGGGCCCGCATCACGCCGCCGAGGCCGCCGGCGGCGAGCGGCGGCGTCCAGAGGCGGCCGTCGATCTCGGCCCACACGTTCGTCCGCGTCCCCTCCGTCACCTCGCCGTGCGCGTTGACGAGGATCGCCTCGTCGGCGCCGTGGGCGACGGCCCGGTCGTGGCGCGCGCGGTAAGCGTCGCGCGCCGTCGTCTTGTGGGCGGTCCTCCACGTGCCAGCAGCCGCAAAGGGCTCCGGGTCGATCCACGCCGTCCGGAACGGCGCGGCGCCGAGCGGCCACGTCTCGAGCTCGATGTCGCCCCCCTCCCCCACCGTCAGCCGCACGCCGCGGACGCCGGGGGCCGCGTCCGCCTCGACGCGCCGGCGGACGGCCCCGGCGTCGAGCGGGTACCCGAACGCCTCGGCGCTCGCCGCGAGACGGGCGAGGTGACGGCCGAGGAGCGCGACGCGACCGTCCTCGGCCCGCATCGTCTCGAGGAGGCGCGGCGCGCTCATCCGGCCAGATCGGTCAGGACCCTCGCCTTCAGCAGGCACTCGGCGTACTCGGCGTCGGCGTCGCTGTCCCACACGACCCCGCTGCCCACGTCGTAGCGCCCGGCGCCGCCGGCGACGACGGCCGTTCGGATGGCGACGTTGAACGCGGCCTCCGCCAGCCCCGACGGCCCGCCCGGCGCCGCGTAGCCGATCGCCCCGCAGTAAACGCCCCGCGGGCCGACCTCCAGGTCGCGGAGGATCCGCATGGCGCGGAGCTTCGGGGCGCCCGTGATCGAGCCGCACGGGAAGAGCGCGCGGAGCACGTCGCCGAGGCCGGCCTCCGGCCGGAGCGCGCCGGTCACGGTCGACGTCATCTGGGTGACGGTCTCGTAGCGCTCGGCCTCGAACAGGGCCGGCACGCGGACGCTGCCCGCCTCGGACACGCGGGCCAGGTCGTTGCGGAGGAGGTCGACGATCATCAGGTTCTCGGCGCGGTCCTTGGGGCTGGCCCGGAGCGCCTCGGCGAGCGCGTCGTCCTGGGCGCCCGTCCGGCCGCGCGGCGCCGTCCCCTTCATCGGCCGCGCGCGGATCGTCCGGCCCTCGCCGTCGGCGTCGACCCGGAAGAACAGCTCGGGCGAGACGGACGCGACCGCGGCCCCACCCGCCTCGGCGCCGAGGCGGAGGAAGGCGCCGTAGGCCACCGACTGGCGGCGGCGGAGCGCGGCGAAGAGCGCCAGCGGGTCGCCGCCGAGGCCGAAGCGGAACGGCGCCGTCAGGTTGATCTGGTACACGTCGCCGGCCCGGATGTGGGCGCGGACGGCCGCGACGCGCTCCCGGTACGCCGCCTCGTCGAGCGCGAACGCCGGGCGCTCGACGCGCACCGACCCGGCCGCCGCCAGCGCGGCGTCGACCGCGGCGGCCGGGACGTCCGTCGGGGCGTCGTACACGCCGAACCAGCCGAGCGGGACCGCCGGGTCGAGCGGCGGGGCGTGGAAGCGGTCCGGCTCGAGCGCGTAGCCGGCCTCGTAGCTCAGGAATCCGGCGACGTGGTGCCCGTCGTCGAGCGCGGCGTCGAGCGCGTCGAGGAGCGGGGCGACCTCCGCCAGCGCGCGCGCCACCAGCACGCGGCGCGGCGCCGCGAACAGCCGCGCGCCCCGGCGGCCGGTGTCGGCGTCGGGGCGCGGCGCGTCGAGGAGGACGGTGCCGGGGCGGCGGAGGGCGTCGGCGAGCACGGGGTGTAGAGCCCGCCGGGCCGCCCTTCGTTCCGCTCGTCCGGTGATCGGTGCGTCGGTTCTCAGTGTGCCGGTGTCCGTCCCACGTCGGGTCTGACCCACCGACGACCGGCGCACCAAAGAACCGGCTACCGGTTCATCTGGGTGTCCGTGTCCTCCGGCCCGAGGTCGGCGCCGGTGAGGTTGGCGAGGGCCGGGCCCAGCGCTGTGCGGAACTCGTGGGCCCGCATCCGCTCCATCACGTCGCCGCGGCCGGCGCAGTAGCCCAGGAGCGCGTGCGGGCGCTGCATGTGCTGGAGCCCCTCGCGCACGACCCACGTGTGCCACGGCCGGAGGTCCCGGTCGAACGGCCCGATGAGCCGGGCGTAGAGCCGGTTCGCCGCGCGCTCGACGTCGTCCTCCGACGTCAGCTCGCCCATCTCGAGGAGCCGCTGGAGCCCGCCCCAGATGTAGCCCGCGAGGAAGTCGTGCTGCCCGTCCGTCAGCGACAGCCCCGACTCGGGGCCGGTGTAGCCGAGGTCCGCCAGCGGCGTGCGGATGCAGGCCTCGACATGGGCGACGGCCTCGCGGATCATCGCCTCGACGTAGGCGGGGGACTTGGACGGACGGGACATGAGCGCCAGGGTGGGAGTGTGTGGAGCGGTCCCGTTGCAACCGCCGTTACCACTCGCCCGCGAACGCCTTCACCCGGCTCCGATGTCGCGCCAACGCGCCATCCGCTGCGGAAGAAGTTCTGCGCCCCGTTTGGCACGGGCCGGCGCCCCAGAGTGAGACGTGGGGGGGGGGGG
>CAXRFJ010000649.1:0-5747 GCA_964229475.1 Rubrivirga sp. | reverse complement strand
AGGGTCTCGGTGCAGAGCCGGTGGGCGATGAGGTCCTTGATGGTGATGAGCCGGAGGCCGTGGCGGTCGGCGAAGGCGCGGAGGTTGGGGGTCCGCGCCATCGTCCCGTCCTCGTCCATGATCTCGATGAGGACGCCGGCCGGCCGGAGCCCCGCGAGGCGGGCGAGGTCGACGGCCGCCTCGGTGTGGCCGGCGCGGCGGAGCACGCCGCCGGTCTGGGCCCGGAGCGGGAAGATGTGGCCGGGCCGCGCGAAGTCGGTCGGCCGCGCGCCGGGGTCGGCGAGGGCGCGGATCGTCTTGGCCCGGTCGGCGGCCGAGATCCCCGTCGTCGTCCCGTGGCGGTAGTCGACGGAGACCGTGAACGGCGTGTCGTGGAGCGACGAGTTGGCCTGCTCCATCATGGGCAGGTCGAGCGCGGCGGCCCGCTCGCGCGTGACCGACACGCACATGAGCCCGCGCGCCTCGGCCGCCATGAAGTTGACGAGGTCGGGCGTGACGAGCTCGGCGGCGCCGATGAGGTCGCCCTCGTTCTCGCGGTCCTCGTCGTCCACGACGACCGCCAGCCGGCCGTTGCGGATGGCCTCGACGGCGTCGGAGATGGCGTCGAAGCGGGTCTCGGGGGGGGCCCCGGTGGGGGTCTCGGCGTCGGGCATGGGCGCCCCGCCGTCTAGGCGGGCTCGGTGGACGAGAGCGTGTACCCCACCTTCCCCTTATCGATCCGCAGCTTCGTGCCGCCGTCGACCTCGACGAGGATCGTCTTCTCGTCGACCTGGCGGATCGTGCCGTGGATGCCGCCGACGGTCACGACCTTGTCGCCCTTCTGGAGGCCGGCGACGAGCTCGCGGTGCTGCTTGGCCTGCTTGGCCTGCGGGCGGATCATCGTGAACCACATCACGAGGAACAGGAGCCCCAGCAGGAGGAGCGGGTTGCCGAAGAGGCCGCCGGCGGGGGCGGCCTGCGCGAGGGGGAGCGTCAGCATCGCGGGTGCGAACCTGGGGTGGGCCGGGATACGACAGAGTGAGGGCACGCGATCCGTATCGCGCCGCTACGACCTCCTACCGTTGCTGCCGTCAGGCCCTGGCGGAGTTCAGAGGGAGCTGGCCGTACGGGACGTGCCCTCACTCTGCCGGCAGGCCGCGAATCACGTCGGGGCGGCCGGCAAGTCGAACATACCCCGCGGCCGGACGGATGTTGCGAAGGGCGCGGGAATCCGCGCTCGCGGAGCGCCGCGGAGCCGGCCGAGAAAAAAGTCGGCCCGCGTGTAAGGTCCCCGCCCACCGCGCAACCAACCCCACGTCACCGCCCCGTCCCGCCCGCGTGCCCTCTCTCGACGACCGATTCGCCCAGCTCCTCGACGCCCACGCCGACGTGCCGTGGCGGATCGCGGGGGCCTACTCGCGGACCGCGGCCGACCGGGAGGACCTCTACCAGGAGATGCTCCTCCAGACGTGGCGCGCGCTCCCCGCCTTCCGCGGCGACGCGGCCCCGCGCACGTGGCTCACGCGGATCGCGCTCAACGTGGCGCTCGGGACCGTCCGCCGCCGCGACGCGCGGCCGACGGCCGAGGCGCCCGCGGCCGTCGAGGCCGCCCCGGCCGACGCGCCGAGCCCGGCCGACGACGCCCAGCGCTCCGACGCGCTCGCCCGCCTCTACGCCGCCATCCGCCGGCTCCCCGAGGTCGACCGCGCCCTGGTCGTCCTCGCGCTCGACGAGACGCCGCACGCCGAGATCGGCGACGCGCTCGGGCTGAGCGCCTCGAACGTGGGCGTCCGCCTCCACCGGGCCAAAAAGCGGCTCGCCACCCTCCTCGCCGACCCCGTCCTCTCGTGACCCCGTTCAACGACCTCCACCCGTTCGAAGACCTCCAGCAGGCCTGGGAGGCGGGCGACCCGCCGCCGCCGCCGCCGGCCGACCTCCGCGAGCGGGCCGACCACCTCGACCGCGCGCTCCGGAGCCGCGACCGTCGCGAGATGACCGCCGTCGTGGCCGTGGCCCTGTTCTTCGTCACGATCGGGGCGTTCTTCCCGAGCGTGCGCGGGGCGTCGCTGGCCGTCGTCGGCGCCACCGTCTGGATCGTGGGCGTCCTCGTCGCGGTGCGGCGGGCGTTCCCGTCCGCGGCCCCGTCGGCGCCGCTCCGCGAGGCCGTCGCGGCCCAGCACCGCTGGCTCCGGGCCCAGGTCGTGCTCCTGCGGTGGTCCGGGCTGTGGTACGTCCTGCCCGTGCTGGCGGCGCTCCTCGCCTTCGACGCCGCGCTCGGCGGGCCGCGCCCGATCCTCGTCCTGGCCTTCCTCGGCCTCGGCGTCACCGTCGTCCACCTCAACTGGAAGGCGGCCGACGAGCTCGCCGCCTCCCGCGACGCCTTCGCGGCCCACATCCACGCCCTCGACTCCGATGCTTGACCTCCGACGCGGCCTCGCCGCCGCCCTCGTCCTGCTGACGGCGAGCGCCGTCGGCGCCCAGCCGGTCCCGCTCGACTCGCTCGCCCGCGCCGCTGCCGGGGCCCACGACCTGCCCTCGCTCGTCGTCGGCATCACGGTCGGCGGCGAGCGGCACGTCGTCGGCGTCGGGACGGTCGGCGGCGCGGCGCCCGGGGCGGGCACCCCGTACGAGATCGGCTCGGTCTCGAAGATCCTCACGGCGCTCGCGCTGGCCGACGCCGTCGCGAGCGGCGAGGTGGAGCTCACGACGCCGGTCGCGGCGCTCCTCCCCGACACGCTCGCCGTCGCGGCGTCCGCGTCGGGCCCGTATCGGCTCGTCGACCTCGCCACCCACACGTCGGGGCTCCCCCGCCTGCCGGCCGACCTGTTCACGGCGCCCGGCTTCGACATGGCCGACCCGTACGCGCACTACGGCGCGGACCGGCTGCTGGCGTTCCTGGAGCGGGTCGAGATCGAGACGGCGCCGGGCGAGACGTACGCCTACTCGAACCTCGGCGCGGGCCTGCTCGGCTACGTCCTCGCCCGTCGCGACGGCACGAGCTACGCCGAGACGGTCCGCCGCCGCGTGCTCGCCCCACTCGGCCTCGACGCGACGACGCTCGACGCGCCCCCCGGCCTCGCGCCGGCCCACGGCGCCGACGGCACGCCCGTCCCCCACTGGACGTGGACCGACGCGACGGCCGGCGCTGGCGCCTGGCGCTCGACCGCCGGCGACATGCTGACGCTCGCCGAGGCGGCCCTGGACCCGTCGGCCTCGGCGCTCCCCGAGGCCCTCTCGCTGGCCGCGGAGCCCCAGATCCGGGCGCGCGACGGCGTGGCGGTCGGGCTCGGGTGGCACCTCTCGCCGCTCGGCCTGCGACCGATGACGTGGCACAACGGGATGGTCGGCGGCTCGGCGTCGTTCGTCGGCGCCGTGCCCGAGGCGGGCGTGGCCGTGGTCGTGCTCACGAACCGCGCGGCGAGCGTCGACGCGCTCGGGGTCGAGGTCTTGCGGCGGCTCGTCGCGCGGGAGGAATAGAGGCGAAGAGGGCCGCGGCGCGCGGCGTGACGGCGTGGGCCCGCGTTTCTTTCGTCTCCCCCTCCGCCCCGCGCCCGTCATGATCGACCGCTACACCCGCCCCGAGATGGGCGCCCTCTGGACCGAAGACGCCCAGTACCAGGCCTGGCTCGACGTCGAGCTCGCCGCCTGCTGGGCCTGGGCCGAGGCGACGGGCCAGATTCCGCACGAGGACGTCGAGACGCTCTACCAGAACGCCTCGTTCAGCGTGAGCCGGATCCACGAAATCGAGGCCGAGACGCGGCACGACGTGGTCGCCTTCACGCGGGCCGTGAGCGAGACGCTCGGCGAGGAGCGGAAGTGGGTCCACTACGGCCTCACGTCGTCCGACGTCGTCGACACGGCGCAGTCGCTCCGGCTGCTCCGGGCCAACAAGATCCTGCGCGAGGGCCTCGTCCGCCTCGGCGAGGTGCTGGCGGCGCGGGCCCGCGAGCACAAGCGCACCGTCTGCGTGGGCCGCACGCACGGCGTCCACGCCGAGCCGACGACGTTTGGGCTCAAGCTGGCCCGGTTCTACGACCAAGTCCAGCGCGACCTCGAGCGGTTCGACGCGGCGGCCGAGGCGGTCCGGGTCGGCAAGCTGTCGGGCGCCGTCGGGACGTTCGCCAACATCCCGCCGGAGGTCGAGCGCCTGACGTGCGAGCGGCTCGGGCTCAAGGCCGCGCCGATCTCGACGCAGGTCCTCCCGCGCGACCTCCACGCCCAGTACCTCGCCGCGCTCGCGCTCGTCGGCACGACGGTCGAGACGATCGCGGTCGAGATCCGGCACCTCCAGCGGTCCGAGGTCCTGGAGGCGGAGGAGGCGTTCGGGAAGGGCCAGAAGGGGTCGAGCGCGATGCCGCACAAGCGGAACCCGGTCGGCTCGGAGAACCTCACCGGCATGGCCCGGCTCATGCGCGGCTACATGGTCGCGGCCTACGAGAACGTGGCGCTCTGGCACGAGCGCGACATCAGCCACTCGTCGGTCGAGCGCGTGATCCTCCCCGACGCGACGATCGTGCTCGACTACGCCCTCGCCCGGCTCTCCCGCATCGTCGAGAACCTGACGGTCAACCCCGACCGGATGCTGGAGAACCTCGACCGGACCTACGGCCTCGTCTACAGCCAGCGGCTCCTGCTGATGCTCATCGAGACGGGCCTCAGCCGCGAGGACGCCTACGACACGGTCCAGCCGCTCGCGATGCAGGCGTGGCGCGAGCGCCGGAGCTTCCGCCAGATCGTCGAGGGCGCGCCCGGCATCACGGCGCACCTCTCGACCGAGCAGATCGCCGACGCCTTCGACCCGGCCTACCACCAGGCGGAGGTCGACACCATCTTCGAGCGGGTCGGGCTGGGATGACGGGCCGGGGTGCCGTTTTTTTCGCACCCATGTAACCCCCGGGCGAGCGGCGCCGTCTGGCGGACTCACCGTCCCTCCGCCCCGATGCGCGCCCGCTCGCTCCACTCGCCCCTCCGCCTCGCCTTCGTCCTGGCGCTCCTGGCCGTCCCCCTCGTGGCCGGCGCCGGCGAGCCGGGCCCTCCGCCGGCCTCCGAGGCGACCGCGACGGCCACGGTCCTCTACGACCAGACGTTCCGCGTCCGCGCCGGCGGCGAGCTCCAGCTCGACCTGGGCAGCGAGAACGTCTCAATCCGGACCGTCCGCGGCGACCGGGCGCGCGTCGTGGTCGAGGGCACGGGCCGCGACGCCCGGGCCGAGTTCGAGCGGCGCCGGTTCTCGGCCCGCGCCGAGCGCGGCGACCTCGTGGTCCGCACCGACCCGCCGCGCCGCTCGCAGCCGCGGCGCCGGCTCGACGCCCGCTTCCAGGTGACCGTCGAGGTCCCGCAGCGCTACTCCGCCGTCCTCGACCTCGGCTCCGGCGACGCCGACGTGGCCTCGCTCGACGGCGACGTCCGCGTCGACGCCGGGAGCGGCGACCTCCGGCTGGGCGACGTCGACGGCGACGTGGTCCTCGACGCCGGCTCGGGCGACGTCCGCGTCGGCGCCGTGCGCGGGGACCTCCGCCTCGACGCCGGCTCCGGCGACCTCGACGTCGAGCGCGTCGACGGCGTGCTCGCGGCCGACACCGGCTCGGGCCGCGTACGAGTCGGGGCGGCCGGCGGGCCGGTCCACGTCGAGTCCGGCTCGGGCGGGGTCGACATCGGGGTCCGGTCCCGCGACGAGGTCGACGTCCGCGCCGGGAGCGGGTCCGTCGTGCTGCGTCTCGCGCGCGGCGCCGGGTTCGACGTCGACCTCAGCGGCGGCTCGGTCGACG
>CAXRFJ010000648.1:0-3871 GCA_964229475.1 Rubrivirga sp. | reverse complement strand
GGGCGCGCGGGCGCGGGGGGGTCCGCCTCGCCCCCGCGGCGGACGGAGTGGGGGTCAGACGGTGCGGACGCCCTCGGGGTCGACCGAGGCCACCCAGCCGTGGGCGTCGATGGCGCCCGCGCGGCTGGCCGCGACCATCGCCGCGAGGATCGCGTCGGCGTCGGCGCCCTGCGCGGGGACGGCGAACATGGCCGGGCCGGAGCCCGTGAGCGCGCAGCCGGCCGCGCCCGCGTCGAGCGCCGCCGCCTTGACGGCGGCGTAGACCGGCACGAGCGTCGCCCGGTAGGGCTCGGCGAGGCGGTCGCGCATGAGGTGCCGGCTGAACTCGGCCCAGTCGCCCTCGAGGAGCGCCGCGAGCAGGAACGCCAGCTCGGCCGCCTGCGCGGACGCGTCCTTGTGGGGGACCGTCTCGGGGAGGACCGCCCGCGCCTGCCGCGTCAGCACCTCGACGTGCGGGACGATCACGGCGATCGGCGGGGCCTCCGGGAGCGCCACGCGCCGGTACGCCCGGGGGTCCGACGGCGACGTCAGCACGAGGCCGCCGAAGAGGGCCGGCAGCACGTTGTCGCCGTGGTAGCTCCCCGACGCCGCGACCTCGCCCTCCAGCACGGCGTCGACCAGCCCCGCCTTGTCGAACGGCGCGCCCAGCACGGCGTTGGCCGCCCACGCGCCCGCGACCGCGCTCGCCGCCGACCCGCCGACGCCGGACCCCAGCGGCACGCCCTTCTCGATCCGCAGCCCCACGCCGCCCTCGGCGCCGGACTCGCGGAGGACGTGGAGCGCCGCGCGGCCCGCCGTGTTCTTCTCCGGGTCGGTTGGGATGGAGGGCGGGCCCTCGATGGTCACGCCCGGCGCGTCGGTCCGCCGCGCCTCGACGCGGTCGCCGAGGCCGGTCACGCACAGGCCGAGCGCGTCGAAGCCGGGGCCGAGGTTGGAGAGGGACGCCGGGCCGAAGGCGGTGACGGTGTCGGGCATGGGATCGGGTCGGTCCGCCTCGGTGAGACTGGGGAGGCACCGAGGCGGGGAGGGTCGAAGCGGGGAATTGGACGGCACCGGCTCGGTCGTGTCATCCTGAGCGGAGGCCGCAGGCCGGAGTCGAAGGATCTCTGGCGAGCACGGCGCCCGGTCAGCGCTCTCGGCGCCAGCTCGAAGGCTGGCCGCACTCGAGATCCTTCGACTGCGCCGCGTCGCGGCTCCGCTGGCTGCGCCGACCTACGGTTCAGGGTGACACGGGGAAGAGGGAGGCGACGGGCGGGACGAGGGAAGATCGGCCGGCGCGCGCTACGGCATGAGCTCGGCGGCCTTGACGAGGTCCGCGAGGAGGCCGGCGGCCGTCACGTCGGGGCCGGCGCCGGGGCCCTGGACGACGAGCGGCGTGTCGTGGTAGCGCGCCGACTGGATGAGGATGACGTTGTCGGTCCCCCGCGAGCGCGCGAACGGCGACGCCGCGTCGACGGCGCGGACGCCGACGCTCAGGCCGTCGTCCGTGATCTGGCCGACGTAGGCGAGCCGCTGGCCCTCGGCCTCCGCCGCCGCCACGCGCTCGGCCCAGGCCGCGTCGAGGCCCTCCAGGCCGGCCATGAACGCGTCGACCGAGACGTCGGCCAGCTCCGGCGGGACGAGCGACTCGACCGACAGCTCCGACCGCTCGACGTCTCGCCCCGTCTCGCGGGCCAGGATGAGGAGCTTCCGGGCCACGTCCTCGCCCGTGAGGTCGTCGCGGGGGTCGGGCTCGGTGAGGCCCCGCGCCTTCGCCTCGCGGACGGCCTCCGAGAACGACGCGCCGGCCGCGAGCTGGTTGAACAGGAACGCGAGCGTGCCCGAGAACACGCCCTCGACGTGGTCGATCCGGTCGCCCGAGCGGAGGAGGTCGCGGACGGTGAACACGACCGGGAGCCCGGCCATGACCGTCGTCTCGTAGTGGTAGCTCACCTCGCGCCGGCCGGCCGCCTCGCGGAGCTGGCGGTAGTAGGCCATGTCGAGCGTGTTCGCCTTCTTGTTGGGCGTGACCACGCCGACGCCGTTCTCGAGCCACGTCACGTAGCGCCGGGCGACCGCCTCCGAGGCCGTCGCGTCGACCACGATCCGCCGCTCCAGCCCGCCGGCGAGGAGCTTCTCGTCGAGCGCGTCGAGGTCGGCCGGCTCCGCCCCGTCGAGGACCTCGACCGAGAGCGGGAGGCCGGCCTCGTCCCACGCCATCGTCCGCGAGTTGGCGAGGCCGACGAGGCGCATGTGGATCCGGTCCTGCTCCATCAGGATCGGCGCGTGCTCGCCGAGGATCTCGACGAGCTTCCGCCCGACCGTCCCCGTCCCGATCACGACGACGTGGACGCGCGCGCGCCGCAGCGGGAACGCCTCGTGGAGCGCCTGGAGCGCCGCCCGGACGTCCTCCTGGCGCACGACGAGCGAGATGTTCGTCTCGGCCGCGCCCTGCGCGATCGCCAGCACGTTGACGCCGGCCCGGCCCAGCGTGGCGAAGAGGCGGCCCGCCAGCCCGGGCTGGTGCCGCATCCCCTCGCCGACGGCCGAGACGACGGCGCAGCCGGGGATCGCGTAGATCTGGCGGAGGTCGCCGCGGTCGAGCTCGACCGCGAACGCCTCCGGGAGCGCCGCGACGGCGTCCTCGGCGTGGTCGCCGTCGACGACGAAGCAGACGCTCTGCTCGCTCGATGCCTGGCTCGTCATGCGGACGTTGACGCCGGCCCCGGAGAGCGCCTCGAACAGCCGCGCGCCGACGCCGAGCACGGCCTGGATCCCGCCGCCCTCGACCATCACGATGGCCACGTCGCGGACCGACGAGATGGCCTTGACGCGGAGGTCGAGCGCGTCGGTCTCGTCGGAGATGAGCGTGCCCGGCTCGTCCGGGTCGAGCGTGCTCTTGATGAGGATGGGGATGCCGGCCCGCTCGGCAGGGAGCATCGTCCGCGGGTGGAGGACCTGGGCGCCGAAGTAGGCCAGCTCGGCGGCCTCGCGGTAGCTCAGGCGCGGGAGCGGGACGGCCTCGGGCACGAGCCGGGGGTCGGCCGTGTAGACGCCGGCGACGTCGGTCCAGATGACGCACTCGGCCGCGTCGAGCGCGGCGGCGAGGATCGTGGCCGTGTAGTCGGAGCCCGACCGGCCGAGCGTCGTCGTGACGCCGGTCGCCGTCGACCCGATAAAGCCGGTGACGACCGCGACGGCGTCCGACGGGAGGTCGCCGACGGCGGCCTGGGCGAGCCGGCGCGTCGTGCCGTGGTCGACGGTCGCGCTGCCGAACCGGCCGTCGGTGCGGATGAGACGGGCGGCGTCGAGCGGCACGGCGGCGTGGCCGGCGGCCCGGAACGCGGCGGCGACGATGGGCGCCGAGAGCCGCTCGCCGGTCGCGAGCACGGCGTCGCGCGTCCGGTCCGTGGCCTCGCGCAGGAGCGAGACGCCGTCCAACAACTCGCGGAGCTCGCCGAGGCGGGCGTCGAGCGTCTCCTGGAGCGCCGCGCGGTCGTCGGGGCTGGCGAGCGCGTCGGCCGCGGCCTCGTGGCGCTGGCGGATGGCCGCGACGGCGGCCTCGTGGCCGTCGCGCGCGAGCGCGGCGTCGAGCGCGGCGAGGAGGTCGTCGGTGGTCCCGCCGAGGGCCGAGACGACGACCACCGTCCGGCCCTCGGCCGGCGTGGCCGTGACGAGCTCGACGACGCGGCGGATCCGCTCGGGCGTGGCGACGGAGGTGCCCCCGAACTTGGAGACGTGGGGAGAGGACGGCATGGGCGAGACGAAAAACGCCCGCGCTCCGAGGGGGAGGCGGGCGGACCGAGTGAGACGAGCGCGGCGTGGCGGCTCCGATCACCGGCGGCGCTCCGCCCCCCAGGGGGCGAGCGTGGGCGTAATCATCGTCGTCGTC
>CAXRFJ010000647.1:0-3635 GCA_964229475.1 Rubrivirga sp. | reverse complement strand
TGGCACAACGTCTCGTTCGGCAAGACGGGCGAGGCCGAGGTCGTCGGCGCGAACCCGTACTCGTCGGAGGCCGGCATTGCGTCGGTGCTCGTGCAGACCGAGGTGCGACGGCCGCGGGCGGCGGTCTACGCACTCGCCGTCGTCCAGGGGACGGGCAGCGCGCACGTGGTCCATGACGGCGCCTCGCTCGGCGGGGACGTCGAGCCGATGGCCGTTCGGGTGACGACCGACGGGTCCGAGCCGACGCTCGCGTCCCCGCTCTACGCCGGTCCCGTCGCGGGCGCCGCTCGCGTCCGCGCCGCGCTCGTGGTCGGCGGGCAGATCGTGGCGACGGCCGACACGGCCACGGAGCGGTTCCGCGTCGCCGGGAGCGTCGCCCCGCCCGCGCCCGAGAGCCACGACTAGCCCATGACGCTCCGCTCCTTCGCCCTCGCCGCTCTTGCCCTGCTGGCGGGCTCCGCCGCCGCCCAGCCCGACGCGCCCCGCCAGCGCCTCTTGATGGACTACGGCTGGCGGTTCACGACCGGCGATCCGGCCGGCGCCGAGGCGCCCGCCTTCGACGCCTCCGACTGGCGCACGCTCGACCTCCCACACGACTGGAGCATCGAGGGCCCGTACGACTCGACGGCGGCCACGACCGGCCGCGGCGGCTACCTCCCGACCGGCGTCGGCTGGTACCGACGGGCGTTTGAGCGGCCCGCGGGCGAGCGCGTCTGGATCGAGTTCGACGGCGTCTACCAGAACAGCGACGTCTACGTCAACGGCACGCACGCCGGGCACCGGCCGTACGGCTACGTCTCGTTCCGCTACGACGTGACGGACCACCTCGTCGACGGCGAGAACGTCGTCGCCGTGCGCGTCGACAACAGCCGGCAGCCGAACTCGCGGTGGTACTCCGGCAGCGGCATCTACCGCCACGTCTGGATGGTGACGGTCGGCCCGCTCCACGTCGCCCCCTGGGGCACGTTCGTGACGACGCCCGCCGTGGACTCGACGGCCGCGACGGTCGCGGTCCGGACTCGGATCGAGAACCAGGACGGCGATGCCGCGGACGCCGTGCTGCGGACGGTCGTTCTCGGTCCCGATGGGGGAGAGGTGGCCCGCACCGAGTCGCCCGCCGCGCTGGCGGCCGGCGCCGAGGCCGACGTCGAGCAGACGTTGACCGTGACTGCGCCCGCCCTCTGGTCGCCCGAGACGCCCGCGCTCTACACGCTCCGCCAGTCGGTCGTCCGCGGCGGCGCCGTCGTCGACGTCGTGGAGACGCCGTTCGGGATCCGCTCGGCCGTGTTCGACGCCGACCGCGGGTTCGTCCTCAACGGCGAGCGCGTCAAGCTGACCGGCGTCAACCTCCACCACGACGGCGGGCCGGTCGGCGCGGCGGTCCCCGAGGCCGTCTGGGAACGTCGCTTCCGGATCCTGAGAGAGATGGGCGTCAACGCGATCCGGACGGCCCACAACCCGATGGCGCCCGAGTTCATGGCCCTCGCCGACCGGATGGGCTTCCTCGTCATGGACGAGGCGTTCGACGAGTGGACGCACGGGAAGGTCGAGTACGGCTACCACCAGTACTTCGACGAGTGGGCCGAGCGGGACCTGACCGACTTCGTCCGCCGCGACCGGAACCACCCGTCGGTGGTGCTGTGGAGCCTGGGCAACGAGATCGGCGAACAGCACGCTGAGGGCGGGCACCTCGTCCTCGCGCGGCTCCGCGAGATCCTCCGCCGCGAGGACCCGAGCCGGCCCTTCACGACCGGGAACGACCACATGGCCGCCGACGACGGCGCCACCTCCAGCGCCTTCCTCGACCTCGTCGACGTCGTCGGCTACAACTACGTCGACCGCTGGCACGAGCGGCGTGAGCTGTATGCGGCCCAAGACCGGCACGACCACCCGGACTGGCGGATGGTCGGGACCGAGAACGTCGCCATCCGAGGCGACCGCGGCGCGTACTCGCTCGGCGACGACCCCGACCGGCCCGAGGCGGACTACGTCGGGCGGATGATCCGCGCGGAGAACCTCTGGGAGTACGTCGCCTTGAACGACTACTTCTCGGGCGACTTCATGTGGACGGGGATCGACTACCTCGGCGAGACGCGGTGGCCGCGCAAGAGCTTCGGGCCGGGCCCGATCGACCTCGTCGGCTTCCCGACCGACGCCTATTTCTTCTACCAGAGCCAGTGGACGGACGCGCCGGTCCTCCACCTCTTCCCGCACTGGAACTGGCCGGGCCGCGAGGGGCAGACAGTCCCCGTCCTCGCCTACACCAACCTCGACGCCGTCGAGCTCTATCTGAACGGCCGGTTCCTCGGCGAGAAGCGGCTCCAGTTCCCCGAGCCGGGCACGTCGGGCTGCTGGAACTGCTACGACACGGAGCCCGTCGCCGTCACGACCGACGACCTCCATCTCGGGTGGGACGTGCCGTACGAGCCCGGCGTCCTGCGCGCCGTCGGCAAGCGGGGCGGCGAGGTCGTCCTCACGCGCGAGGTGCGGACGACGGGCCCGCCCGCCGCGCTCCGCCTGTCGGTCGACCGCGACACGCTCCGCGCGGGCGTCCGCGACGTGGCGCACGTGACGGTCGAGGTCGTCGACGCCGAGGGCTCGGTCGTGCCGTCCGCCAGCGACCGGGTGACGTTCTCGGTCGAGGGCGCCGGTCGGCTGCGGGCGGTCGGCAACGGCGACCCGTGCGACCACGACCCGTACCAGGCCGACAGTCGCCGCGCGCACCACGGGCTCGCGCTCGCATTCGTCCAATCGATGGACGAAGTTGGGCCCGTCCGCGTGACCGCCAGGGCCGACGGCCTCGGCTCGGCCGCCCTCGACCTCGTCGTCGTCCCCGGGTCCCCGGCACCGCGCCTGCCCTAGATCTCCCCTCCGTGTCTCAGCTTTCTAGCCCCCTCGTCCACCGCGCCCGCCGCGCCTTCGCCGACTGGGTCGGCGGCGCGCCCGACCTCGTCGTCCGGGCGCCCGGACGCGTGAACCTCATCGGCGAGCACACCGACTACAACGACGGGTTCGTCCTCCCCCTCGCCATCGACCGCGCCGTCGTCATCGCGCTCCGCGCCCGGGACGACCGGTCCGTCCGCGTCGCCTCGCTCGACTACGAGGAGGAGGCGACGTTCGACCTCGACGCCCTGGAGCCCGGCGGGCCCGGGTGGGCCGAGTACCTCAAGGGGTCGGCCTGGGCCCTCGCCGAGGCCGGCGGCCAGCTGGCCGGCTGGGAGGGCGTCGTGACCGGCGACGTGCCCCGCGGCGCGGGGCTGTCGTCGAGCGCGGCCCGCGAGCTCGCCACGCTCCGCGCCTTCGCCGCCCTCGACGGCGACGACTGGGACCCCGCCGCGATGGCGCGGCTCGGGCAGCGGGCCGAGAACGCGTGGGTGGGGGTGAACTGCGGGATCATGGACCAGATGATCTCGGCGGCCGGCGAGGCCGACCACGCGCTCCTCATCGACTGCCGGACGTTGGACACCGAGGCCGTCCCGCTCCCGGAGGGGACCGTCGCCGTCATCCTCGACACGGGGACCCGCCGCGGCCTCGTGGACTCGGCCTACAACGAGCGGCGCGCGGCGTGCGAGGCGGCGGCCGAGGCGCTCGGCGTGGCGGCCCTCCGCGACGCCACCCTCGACGCCCTGGAGGCC
>CAXRFJ010000646.1:0-6604 GCA_964229475.1 Rubrivirga sp. | reverse complement strand
GATGATCGCGCCCGACGGCGCCGGTGGCGCGGCCGACGCCCCGGCCGCGACGCCCCCGAGCGGCGACGGCGCCCCGTCGGCGGCCCCGCGTCCGTCCGCGCCCTCCGCGCCGGCGGCCCCCGCGCCGCGCCCGGGCGGGGCGAACGGCGCGCCCGCCGGCGGCGACGGGGCGCCGGGAGGCCCGGTCGAGCTCCCCGCCCGGCTGGCGGCCCCGCAGATCGACCCGCCGGAGGGGGCCGAGACGAGCGCCATCAAGGGCGTCGGCGCGCGGATCGTCGAGAACATGGAGGCCAGCCTCACGATCCCGACGGCCACGAGCGTCCGCGAGATCGCCGTCAAGCTCCTGAGCGAGAACCGGCGGCTCATCAACCGGCACCAGCAGCGCGTCGGCGGCGACAAGGTCACGTTCACGCACCTCATCGCCTACGCCATCGTGCGGGCCATGGAGGCCGTGCCGAGCATGAAGGCCGCCTTCCGCGAGCAGGAGGGCCGGCCGGAGCGGATCGACCCGGCGACGACGGCCTTCGGCCTCGCCATCGACATCGAGAAGCGCGGGAAGCGCCAGCTCCTCGTCCCCAACATCAAGCAGGCCGAGTCGCTGAGCTTCGCCGAGTTCCTCGGCGCCTACAACGACGTCGTCAAGCGCGCGCTCGGCGGCAAGCTCCAGCTCGACGACTTCGCCGGGACGACGGCCACGCTCACGAACCCGGGCGGCATCGGGACCCAGATGTCGGTCCCGCGTCTGATGCCGGGCCAGAGCGTCATCGTCGCCGTCGGCGGGATCGGGTACCCCCCGGAGTACGCCGGCATGGACCCGGCCGAGCTGTCCCGCCTCGGGCTCTCGCCGGTCATGACCATGACGAGCACCTACGACCACCGCGTGATCCAGGGCGCGGAGTCGGGCGAGTTCCTCAACGTCATCGCCGCGCTGCTCCAGGGCGAGCGGGGGTTCTACGACGAGGTCTTCCACAGCCTCGGCCTCCACACCCCGCCGTTCCGCGGCCGGTCCGACTCGACGCCGTCGCTGGGCAAGGCCGCCCTCGGCTCCGGCGCCAAGGCCTCCAAGGTCGAGAAGCAAGCCCGCGTCTACGAGCTCATCCGGGCCTACCGCGTCCGCGGCCACCTCCTCGCCGACACGAACCCGCTCGGCTACGAGCCCCGCAACCACACCGAGCTCGACCCGGCCAGCTACGGCCTCACGGTCTGGGACCTCGACCGGACGTTCTTCACGGGCGGCATGGCCGGCGTGACCGGCGGCGGCCTCGCGGGGAACCACACGATGACGCTCCGCGACATCCTCGACACGCTCTGGGACACCTACACCGGGCACGTCGGGAGCGAGTTCATGCACCTCTCCTCGCCCGAGGAGAAGAGCTGGCTCATCGAGCGGATCGAGCCCCAGCAGTTCCGCGAGCCCATCGACACGGCCCGCAAGAAGCGGATCTTCGAGAAGCTCAACGAGGCCGAGGCCCTCGAGCAGTTCATCCACACGAAGTACATCGGGCACAAGCGGTTCTCGCTCGAGGGTGCCGAGACGATGATCCCGCTCCTCGACGCCGTCATCTCCGACGCGGCCGACCAGGAGACCGACGAGGTCGTGATCGGGATGGCCCACCGCGGGCGTCTCAACGTGCTCACGAACATCCTCGGGAAGCCCTACGACCGCGTCTTCAGCGAGTTCGAGGGGACCGTCGACCCCGACGCCGTCCACGGCTCGGGCGACGTGAAGTACCACCTCGGCCAGACCGGCACGCACACGTCGCCGAGCGGCTCCGAGACGCAGCTCACGCTGGCCTCCAACCCGTCGCACCTCGAGGCCGTCAACCCGGTCGTCGAGGGGATGGCGCGGGCCAAGCAGCAGCGGATCGTCGAGGCCCACCCGGACGCGAGCGAGAAGCGGCTCCGGGACAAGGTCCTCCCGATCCTCGTCCACGGCGACGCCGCGTTCGCGGGGCAGGGCGTGGTCGCCGAGACCCTGAACCTGTCGCAGCTCGAGGGCTACCGGACGGGCGGGACGGTCCACCTCGTGGTGAACAACCAGATCGGGTTCACGACGCTCCCGATGCACTCGCGCTCGTCGGCCTACGCGACCGACATCGCGCGGATGATCCAGGCCCCGATCTTCCACGTCAACGGCGACGACCCCGAGGCGGCCGTCCGCGTCGCGCGGCTCGCGCTGGACTACCGGAACGTGTTCAACAAGGACGTGGTGATCGACCTCGTCTGCTACCGGAAGTACGGCCACAACGAGGGCGACGAGCCGTCCTACACGCAGCCGCTCATGTACGCCGACATCGGCGCGCACCGGAGCGTCCGGAAGCTGTACCTCGAGCTCCTCCTCCGCCGCGGCGAGCTGACGCCGGAGCAGGCCGAGGGCATCCTCGACGACTTCAAGACGAAGCTCGACGGGGCCTTCGAGGAGACGAAGGAGCTCGCCGAGAAGAACAAGGACCAGCGGCCGGTCGCCGTGCCCATCGAGACCGAGGACGCCGCCGTCGAGACGGCCGCCTCCCGCGAGTCGCTGACGCACGTCATGGAGACGCTCGTCACGATGCCCGACGACCTCCAGGTCCACAAGAAGCTGGCCCGGCTCGTGGTCGACCGCCGGCGCAAGCAGTTCGAGGAGGGCACGATCGACTGGGCCTTCGCCGAGTCGCTCGCGTTCGGGACGCTGCTCCTCGAGGGCACGCCGGTCCGTCTCAGCGGCCAGGACTCGGGGCGCGGCACGTTCAGCCAGCGCCACGCCATCCTCTACGACCAGGAGGACGGCCACCGCTACCTCCCGCTCAACCACCTCACGCCCGGCGGCCCCGGCGACGGGCAGGCCCGGTTCCAGGTCTACGACTCGCTCCTCTCGGAGTACGCCGCGCTCGGCTTCGAGTACGGCTACTCCGTGGCCGACCCGTCGGCGCTCGTGCTGTGGGAGGCCCAGTTCGGCGACTTCGTCAACGGGGCGCAGATCATGATCGACCAGTTCATCACGGCGGCCGAGGCCAAGTGGGGCCAGACGTCGAGCCTCGTGATGCTGCTCCCGCACGGGTACGAGGGCCAGGGGCCGGAGCACTCGTCGGGCCGCGTCGAGCGGTTCCTCCAGGCGTGCGCCGAGGACAACCTCATCGTGGCCAACTACTCGACGCCGGCCAACTACTTCCACGCGCTCCGGCGCCAGATCAAGCGGGCCGACAAGAAGCCGCTCGTCGTCATGACGCCGAAGTCGCTCCTCCGCCTGCCGGAGGCCGTGGCCTCGGTCGACGAGCTGGCCGACGGGGCCTACCGCCCGTTCATCGCCTCCGAGGGCGCGCCCGAGGCGGACCGCCTCGTGATCTGCTCGGGCAAGGTGGTCTACGACGTGCTCAAGGCACGCGAGGCGCTCGACCGGCCGTCGTCGGTGGCCATCGCGCGGCTGGAGCAGTTCTACCCGTTCCCCGAGGACGCCGTCCGCGAGGAGCTGGCGCGGTTCGAGGGCAAGGAGGTCGTGTGGCTGCAGGAGGAGCCGGAGAACATGGGCGCCTGGACGTTCGTCCGGCCCCGCTTCGACGCGCTGCTCGAGGAGCTCCACGGCGACTGCTCGCACCGGATCCGCTACGCGGGCCGCGCCGCGGCGGCCTCGCCGGCCGCCGGCTCGGCGAAGGTCCACGCGGCCGTGCAGGAGCAGATCCTCCGCGACGCCCTCGGCCTCGAGGGCTAGCCCGCCATCTCCGCCGATCGGGAGGGGCACGCCGTCGGCGGGCCCCCCCGTCGGGTCTCCGTCGCATGGCCCCCACCCCACTCCGCCCCTGGTCGCGCGCCGTGGTCAAGGTGGGGAGCGCGCTCGTCGCCCCCGACGGCGCCCCCAGCGACCGGCACCTCGGGGCCATCGCCCGGTTCGTGGTCGAGAGCCGGACGGCCGGGCGCGAGGTCGTCGTCGTGTCGTCGGGCGCCGTCGCGGCCGGGCTCGCAGCCGTGGGCGGGCGCCGGCCGCGGACGATCCCCGAAAAGCAGGCGCTCGCCGCGATCGGCCAGCCCCGGCTGATGGGCCACTGGGGGCGGCTGCTCGACGCGCCCGCCGCCCAGGTCCTGCTCACGCACGACGACCTCGTCCACCGCGACCGCTTCCTCAACGCGCGGACCACGCTGGCGGAGCTGCTCGCCCGCGGCGTCGTCCCCGTCGTCAACGAGAACGACACCGTCGCGGTCGACGAGCTGAAGGTGGGCGACAACGACAACCTCGCCGCCCACGTCGCCGTGCTCGCCGAGGCCGACCTCCTCGTGATCCTGACCGACGTCGACGGCCTGTTCGACGCGGACCCCCGCACGACCGCCTCGGCCCGCCTCGTGCCCGCCGTGGACCGGGTCGACGCGCGCGTCCACGCCATGGCCGGCGGGGCCGGGACCGACGCGGGGACGGGCGGGATGCGGACGAAGCTCCAGGCGGCCGAGAAGGCGACGTCGCGTGGGATCGACACGCTCCTCGTCAACGGGACCGACGCCGGCCGGCTGGCGGCGCTCGCCGAGGGCCAGCTGCACGGGACGCTGTTCCGGGCGCTCGCGCCGCCCCTCCCGGCGAAGAAGCACTGGCTGCTCCACGCGACGCCGGTCGCCGGCCGGGTGGTCGTCGACGCCGGCGCGGCCGAGGCCGTCTGCCGCCGGGGCGCGTCGCTGCTGGCGTCGGGCGTCGTCGCGGTGGCGGGCGACTTCGGGCGCGGCGAGCCGGTCGAGGTGGCGGACGAGGCCGGTCGCGTCCTCGCACGTGGGATCGCGCGGTACGCGGCCCACGAGCTGGCGCGGGTCCGCGGGCGGCAGAGTGGGGAATTGGAAGCGGTTCTGGGCTACGCCGGGCCCTCGGCCGTCGTCCACCGTGACGATCTTGCCCTCATCGAGACTCCTGACCCCGATGGCTGAGCTTCCGACCGCCACCCTGCACGACCTCGTCGCCGCCTGCAAGCGGGCGTCGCGGCAGGTCGCCGCGCTCTCGACGGACGCGAAGAACCGCGCCCTCCTCGCGATGGCCGACGCGCTGGAGGCCCACGAGGCCGCCATCCTCGACGCCAACCGGCGCGACCTCGACGGTGCCGCCGAGCGCGGCCTGTCGGACGCGATGACGGACCGGCTCACGCTCTCGCCCGAGCGGATCACGAAGATGGCCGACGCGCTCCGCGAGGTCGCCTCGTTCGCCGACCCGGTGGGCGAGGTCGCCGAGACGCGGCGGCGGCCGAGCGGCATCGAGGTCGGGCGGATGCGCGTGCCGCTCGGCGTCATCGCCATGATCTACGAGGCGCGGCCGAACGTGACGTCGGACGCGGCCGGGCTGTGCTTCAAGGCCGGCAACGCCGTCGTCCTGCGCGGCGGGTCCGAGGCGGTCCACTCGAACCGGGCCGTCGCGGCGGCGCTCCACGAGGCCCTCGCGGCCGAGGGCATCGACCCGGCCGCCGTCACGCTCGTGCCGACGACCGACCGCGAGGCGATCAAGGACCTCGTCCGGATGAACGAGCACCTCGACCTCGTCATCCCGCGCGGCGGCGAGGGGCTCATCCGGTTCGTCGACGAGCACAGCCGCGTGCCCGTCATCAAGCACTACAAGGGCGTCTGCCACCTGTTCGTGGACGCGTCCGCCGACCTCGACCTCGCGCTCGACCTGCTCCTCGACGGCAAGCTCTCGCGGCCCGGCGTCTGCAACGCGCTCGAGACGCTGCTCGTCCACGAGGCCGTCGCGGCCGACTTCCTCCCGCGCGCCCACCGCGAGCTGGCCGCCCACGACGCCGAGCTCCGCGGCGACGCGCGCACCCGCGAGGTCCTTGGCGGGTCGGTCCCCGAGGCCACCGAGGCGGACTACGAGGCCGAGTTCCTCGCCCCCATCATCGCCGCCCGCGTGGTCGATGGGCTTGACGCCGCGCTCGACCACGTCGTGACGTACGGCTCACAGCACACCGAGGTCATCGCGACCGAGAGCGTGGCGGCGGCGCGCCGCTGGGTCCGCGAGGTCGACGCGTCGGTCGTGCTCGTGAACGCGTCGTCGCGGTTCTCCGACGGCGGCGAGCTCGGGCTGGGCGCCGAGATCGGCATCTCGACGACGAAGCTCCACGCGTTCGGCCCGATGGGGCTGGAGGCGCTGACGACGCAGAAGTTCGTCGTCCACGGGGCCGGGGAGACGCGCCACGCCGTCCCGCCCCGCGCGGGCTGATGGTTCGCCGAATGGATCGTGACGGGCTCGCTCGACCGTGTTGCGTGTGTCGTGTCGCGTGGCCTGCCGGTCCGCTCGCGCACGACGACACACGCAACACACGCCGACCCGTCGGACGTGGCCTAGCGCATCGATAAACCGTGCTCGACCTCCTCGCCTTCGACCTCGACGGGACGCTCGCCGACACCGAGTCGCTCAAGGGCCAGTCCTACGGCTGGGCCGCGCACGAGCTCGACCCGTCCATCGACCCGGCCGACGTGGAGGCCGCCTACGTCCCCTACATCGGCGGCGGGCGGGAGCAGATCGCGGCCGGCCTGCTCGACCACTTCGGGCTGGCGGAGGCGGCGCGCCGGCACGACCCGGCGGTCGAGCCGTGGCAGGCGTTCGTGGGCCTCCGGCTGGAGCGCTACCGCGGGATGCTCCGCGACGCCGACCTCGTCCACC
>CAXRFJ010000645.1:0-2883 GCA_964229475.1 Rubrivirga sp. | reverse complement strand
GCGACGCGCAGCGGGTCGGGGCCGAGATCGTCTCGGCCGACAGCCGGCAGCTCGACGAGGGGCTCGACCTCGGGACGGCTAAGCCGACCGCCGACGAGCAGAGCGAGGTCCCCTACCATCTGCTCGACCGGCTCCCCCTTGGGGATCGATGTTCTGCAGGGCAGTTTCTGGAGTGGGCGAGAGAATCAATAACGGACATATGTAGCCGAGGGCACCCCGTCGTCGTCGCGGGCGGGTCGACCCTCTACGTGCACGCCCTCGTCGCGGGGATGCCCGATGTCCCACCGATCTCGCCGGCGCTGGAGGCGGACCTGATGGCCGCGTTGGCGACTCCAGAGGGGGCCACGCGCCTCTACGATGAGCTGGCCGCCGCGGACCCGGCCGCCGCCGCGACGCTCGACCCGACCAAGACCCACCGCCTGGTCCGGTGGGTCGGCGTCCTCCGCGAGACCGGGCGCCGCCCGTCCGAGGTGTGGGCGGACCGGAGCGGCGCCGTCCCGAGCCGGCTCGTCCTGCTGGACCGGCCGCGCGCGGAGCTGTACCGGCGGATCGAGTCCCGCGTCGACGCGATGATGGAGGCGGGGCTGCTCGACGAAGCGGCGCGCCTCGCCGCGCGGGGACCGGCGGCCCGCCGCACGCTGGCCGCCACCATCGGATACCGTGAGCTCCTGCCGGTCCTCGACGGGGAGCGCGACATGGACGAGGGGATCCGCCTCATCAAGCGCAACACCCGGCGGTACGCCAAGCGCCAACTGACGTGGTACCGGCGCTACGACGACGCCCTCTGGCTCCCGGCGTCCTCGACCGTCGACGACGTGCTTGAGGCACTGGCCCCGTGGCCCGAGGCCGGCTGAGTCCACCGCGGCCGGAGAACGAGGAGGGCGCCTCCCCCCCATCCGATCAGGGTGGCGAGGTCGAACGCGGGCGCCCACTCGTACCCGATGTACGTGGCCGTTGACCATCCGACCACCCACGTGATCCAAGCCTTGTCCTGCAAGAACGGCACGACCAGCAGTATGGGAAGCGCGTACCACGGGTGCAGGGTCGAGGCGGTGATCAGGACCGTCACCACCACGGCCGACGCTACTCGCTGGAGCTCGTGCTCCGTCCCGTCGTCGACGGCGATCGCCCACCCGGCGACCGCGGCGAAGCCCCCCCCCAGGATGAGGCTGGCGACCCGCCCGGCCTCGGTGCCGGCGAGCGGGTACGCGAGGGCCTTCAGCAACCGATACGGGCCGGCATACAGATCGAACGTCCCGAAGAACAGCCCGAGCGATTGCCGGACGTGGTCGAACGCGTCCGGGGTCCACACGAGCGCACCCAGCCCGAGCACGAGGAGGCCGGACGCGAGTACGCCCCTCGCCCCCTCTCGCCGCCACGTCGCGGGCAGAAGCGCGAGCGGGTACAGCTTGGCGAGCCCTGCGACCGTCGCCCCGATCGAGCGGAGGGGAAGGCGGGAGGGACCCGACAGGAGAACCAGCGCCAGCCCCCCCACCACCAGGGCCTCGGTGTGTCCCTGCCCCGCGATCTCGAGTACGGCGAGCGGGCTCCACGCATACACCGCCGCCGCCGTCGCCCCGACGAGGCGGACCAGCACGACCACGCCGCCCAGCTCGACCACCACCAGGATCGCCTTGAGCAGCCACCAGCTGGCGGCCCACCCCAGCGGCTCGTAGACCGACGCGGCGGCGCGGAAGACGAGCTGAGACGCCGGTGGGTAGACCGAGTAGTACGCGGGGGAGTTCATCCGCTCGTAGAGCGGCTCGCTCTGCCAGGCCTGGAGCTCTGGGGCGTCCGGCCGGTAGGCGTAGGGCGAAACGCCGGCCTCGGCCGCGACCACCCCGTCCCACAGGTACCGGTACCCGTCGTCGGAGAGCGAGGGGAGCATGGGGAGCGCGGCGAGCCGGAACAGGACGGCGCCCACCCACAGCTGGCGCGTCGACACCGTCGTGCGGCGGAGGAACGCCAGCAGCAGCCCGAACCCGAGGCCGTGCGCCGCGACGAACGCCAGCCGCCACCCGAGCCCGCTTCCGGCTGGGCGGGCCGTCCACACCATGACGCCCACCAGCCCGACGCCCACGAGGAGCGGCAGCGCGCGACGGCTCACACCCGGGCTCGGATGACGAAGCGGAGCGCGCCCGTCTCCTCGACCTCCACCTCGTCCGTGACCTGCTGCAGGATGAACAGCCCCCGGCCGCACGTGGCGAGCGGGTCCTCCGGGAGCGCGGCGTGATCGAGGCGGTCGGCATCCGGCCCCGGGCCCCCGTCGTCGATCCGGACCGTCAGCCGCCGGGGGTCGGCGTCGACCTCGAGGCGGACGTGGTCGCCCCCGCCGTGCTCCACCGCGTTGGCGACCGCCTCGCCCATCGCGAGCGCCACACGCGTGACGTCGGCTTCGCCCCAGCCAGCGTCCCGGACGAGCCCGACCGCGAGGTCACACACGTCCGCCACGGACTCGAAGCGCCGGGGACGGCGGAGCTCAGGCACGGCGGGCGGCTCGGAGGGCGGTGGCGGCCAAAAGGTACCGTACCGCCCGCCGCCGCGCGGCGCCCGGGGGCAGCCGGTCGACGAGCGCGCGGGCCCCGCTCGCGCCGACCGCCGCGAGCGGGGCCCGCCCGCGGGCCGATCGGCGGCGGTGCGCCGCTCCCGCCGGGCGCGGCGGTCGACTGGCGGTTCTTCCTCACGGGGGCGTGCGCGGTCCGCCGTCGCGCCTTCGAGGCCGCCGGCGGGTTTCCGGAGTCGGTGCCCTACGGCGAGGACGTCGCCTTCGGCTGTCGGCTCTCGCGCCTCGAGCCCCGCGGTCTCCGACTGGCCGGCACAGCCGTCCGCCTCCACGATCTCGGCGACCTCGACCGGGCGGTCGAGAACGCCCGCCAGTTCGGC
>CAXRFJ010000644.1:0-9752 GCA_964229475.1 Rubrivirga sp. | reverse complement strand
CACCCCCGCCCCGCCCCCGATCCGATGGCACGCCCGCTCCGCTCCCTGGCCCTCGCCGTCCTCGCCCTCGGCCTGTCCGCCGCGGCCCAGCCGGTCACCGGCGAGGCCGTGCCCGAGCTGGCGCACCTCGACACGTTCGTGCGCGGCCTCCTGGCGCAGCACGGCATCCACGGCGCGGCCGTCGCCGTGGTCAAGGACGAGCGCCTCGTCTACGCCCGCGGCTTCGGCTACGCCGACGTCGACGCGCAGGAGCCGGTGGCGCCCGACGCCCTCTTCCGCATCGGGTCGATCTCGAAGCCCGTCACGGCCGTCGTCACGATGAGCCTGGTCGAGGACGGCCTCCTGTCGCTCGACGAGCCTGCCTTCGCGCGCCTCCCCGGACTCGCGCCGCCGGCCGGCCAGACCCCGGACCCGCGCGTGGCCGACATCACCGTCCGCGACCTCCTCCAGCACTCGGGCGGGTGGGACCGCGAGATCGGCGGGGAGCCGCTCAACAAGACGTTCGAGGTCAGGGCCGCGCTCGGCCTCGACGCGCCCCCGACCTGCGACGACGTCATCCGCTTCCAGCTCGGCCAGCCGCTCGACTTCGACCCCGGCGCGCGCTACGCCTACAACGGGTTCGACTACTGCGTGCTCGGGGCCATCGTCGAGCGCGTGACGGGGCTGGACTACGAGACGGCCGCGCAGACCGTCCTCGCCGAGGCCGGCATCCAGCGGATGCGGATCGGGGCGGAGCGTCTCGCCGACCGGGCGCCCGGCGAGGTCCGCTACTACGACCCCGGGACCGCGCCGAGCATCTTCGACCCGGCCCAGACGGTGCCGATGGTCTACGGCGGCTTCGACCTCTCGGCGCGGGCGGCGTCCGGCGGGTGGATCGCCTCCGCCGTCGACCTCGTCCGCTTCCTCACGGCCGTCGACGCGCGCCCGGGCCGCCCCGACGTGCTGGGGCCGGCGGCGCTCGCCACCATGCTGGAGCGGCCCGCCCTCGACGTCTGGGACGGCACGGCCTCGTGGTACGCCCTGGGCTGGCAGCGCAACACGGCCGACACGTGGTTCCACAGCGGCGCGCTCCCGGGCTCCCGCGCCACCATCGTCCGCCCCGAGACCGACGGGCTCTCGTGGGCCGTCGTCGTCAACACGACGCCCGCGACGCCGGAGACGTTCTTCCCCGACGTCAACCAGGGGATGTTCGCCCAGGCGGCGGCCGTGACGGCGTGGCCGGCGCACGACCTGTTCGCCGCGTTCGAGACGGCCGGCGCGGCGCGGCTGGAGCGCGCGGCGCCTGCCGTGACCGTCGCCCCGAACCCGGCCCGCGACCGGGCGGCCGTCACCGTGTCGCTCGCCGAGGCGGGCGACGTGCGCGTGGTGGCCGTCGACGTGCTGGGCCGCGAGGTCGCCGTGCTCCACGACGGCCCGCTGGCGGCCGGCCGCCACGCGATCCGGCTCGACGCGGCGGCGCTCCCGGCCGGCGTCACCGTCGTCCGCGTGACCACGCCGACCGGCGGCGCGAGCCGCGCGCTCACCGTCGTCCGCTAGCTCCGCCCGCCTCGGCGTCGCGGCGGGCCGGACGAGAACGGGGGACCCGGCGCGTGGCCCGGTCCCCCGTCGTCGTCTCGGCCGGTGGCGCTTAGCCGCGCCCGTGGCAGTGCTTGAACTTCTTTCCCGAGCCGCACGGGCACGGGTCGTTCCGCCCGACCGACTTGTCGACGGTCACCGGGGCCGCCTTGGCCGTCGGGTCCCGCTCGGCCGAGGACGGGGCGCCGTCGCCGCCCATCTGGGCCGCGTAGTCGGGCGCCTTCTCCTGCGTCTCCTGGGCGCGGCGGGCGTCGAGGCGCGGCTTCGCGACCTGCGTCACGCGGCGGGCCGCCTGGCGCTGGCTGTCGCCCTGGACGAGCGGGCCGGCCTTGAACACAAGCCCGACGACCTCCTCGTCGACCTGCTGCACGAGCTCCGTGAAGAGCCGGAAGGCCTCCATCTTGTACTCGATGAGCGGGTCCTTCTGGCCGTAGGCCCGGAGCCCGACGCCCTGCTTGACCTCGTCGAGGTCGCGGAGGTGCTCGGTCCACTTCTCGTCGATGACCGAGAGGACGGCCGAGCGCTCGAGCGCGTCGTTGATCTCCTGGCCCTTCGTCTCGATCACGTCCTCGGGCGTGACCATCGCGCGGAGGACCTTCCGGCCGTCGGTGAAGTCGACGAAGAACTTTTTCGGCGCCTTCCCCTCCTCGGCGGTCTCGAGCATCTGCTTGGCCGACGTGTAGAACGGCGTCGCGAGGGCCGAGCGCTTGCGGCGGTAGTGGGCCGTGGCCTCGTCGAGGAGGAACTCGATCAGGCCGTCCTCGCCGAGCGAGTGGGCCTTGGCCGGGTCGATCTCGGGGTCGAAAGCGAGGTGGCGGATCATCGCCTCGCGGATCTCCTCGACGTCACCGTTGCCGAAGTGGGCCCGGACGACGCGCTCGACGAGCTCGCGGAGCATGTCGAGGATGTCGCCGCGGAGCCGGTCGCCCTCGAGCGCGTGCATCCGGCGGTCGTAGATCACCTCGCGCTGGGCGTTGAGCACGTCGTCGTACTCGAGCTGGCGCTTCCGGGAGGCGAAGTGGTTCTGCTCGACCTTCTGCTGGCTCCGCTCGACGCCCTTCGTGAGCCACTTGTGGGTGAGGACCTCGTCCTCCTCCATGCCGAGGCGGTCCATGATCTTGGCCGTCCGGTCGTGGCCGAACAGCCGCATCAGGTCGTCCTCGAGGGACACGTAGAACTGGCTGAAGCCGGGGTCGCCCTGGCGGCCGGCGCGGCCCCGCAGCTGGAGGTCGATCCGCCGGCTGTCGTGGCGCTCCGTCCCGAGGATGGCGAGCCCGCCGAGCTCCTTGACGCCCGGCCCGAGCTTGAGGTCCGTGCCGCGGCCGGCCAGGTTGGTCGCGATCGTGACCGCGCCGACCTGGCCCGCCTCGGCGACGATCTGGGCCTCGGCCTGCGCGCGGGACGCCTTCGCGTTGAGGACGTTGTGCTTGATGCCGGCCCGCTGGAGGAGCCGCGACATCTGCTCCGACGTCTCGACCGAGGCCGTGCCGACCAGGATCGGCTGGCCCGTCGCGTGGATCTCCTCGATCCGCTCGAGGAGCGCCTTGTACTTGGCCCGCTTCGTCTTGTAGATGAGGTCGTCGTCGTCCTCGCGCGCGATCGGCCGGTTGGTGGGGACGACCACGACGGGGAGCTCGTAGATCTTGCCGAACTCCTCGGCCTCCGTCTCAGCCGTGCCGGTCATGCCCGCCAGCTTGGCGTACATCCGGAAGTAGTTCTGGATGGTGATGGTCGCGTAGGTCTGCGTCGCGGCCTGGACCTTCACCTTCTCCTTGGCCTCGATGGCCTGGTGGAGCCCGTCGGAGTACCGCCGGCCCGGGAGGACGCGGCCGGTGTGCTCGTCGACGATCATCACCTTGTCGTCCTGGACGATGTACTCCTTGTCCTTCTCGTAGAGGGTGTACCCGCGGAGGAGCTGGTTGACGGCGTGGATGCGCTCGGACTTCTCGGCGTACTCGGTGTAGACCTGGCGCTTGGCCTCCTCGGCCTCGTTGCGGAGCTCGCGGAGGTCGTTCTGGAGCTTGTTGTCGCGCTTCTCCTGCGTGAGCGAGTCGTCGGCCTGGAGCGCGTCGAGGAGCGCGGCCTTCTTCTGGTCGTAGGTCGTCTCGATCCGGGCGATCTCGGAGCCCACGTCCGGGATCACGAAGAACTCGGCGTCGGTGCCCGCGGCCCGGCCGATGGCCTCGCGGCCCTTGTCGGTCATCTCGAGCTGGTGCTGGGCCTCGTCGAGCGCGAAGTACATCGGCTCGTCGACCTCCGGCATCCGCTTCGCGCTCTCGGCGAGGTAGACGGCCTCGACGCTTCGGATGAGCATCTCGACGCCGGTCTCGCCCTTGAGCTTGATGAGCTTCTTGTTGCGCGGGAAGCCGCGCTGGGCGCGGAGCAGCGCGAGCCCGGCCTCGTCGCGGAGCTGGCGGGCGAGCTTCTTGTCGCCGGCCTCCTCGGCCGCGTCGGCCTCCTTCAGCTTCCGCTCGGCGTCGGAGACGTAGCCGGCCACGAGCCGCTGCTGGTCGCGGACGAGCTTCTCGACGGCCGGGTTGAACTCCTTGAACTCGTCGATCGACGCCTGCGGGACCGGGCCCGAGATGATGAGCGGCGTCCGGGCCTCGTCGATGAGGACCGAGTCGACCTCGTCGACGATGGCGTAGTGGTGCTTCCGCTGGACGAGCTGCTCGGGGTCGACCACGAACGAGTTGTCGCGGAGGTAGTCGAACCCGAACTCGTTGTTCGTGCCGTAGGTGATGTCGGCGCGGTACGCCTGGCGCCGGCCCGGGCTGTGCGACGGGTGCTTGTCGATGCAGTCGACCGTGAGCCCGTGGAACCCGAAGATGGGCCCCATCCACTCGGCGTCGCGCTGGGCGAGGTACGGGTTCACCGTGACCACGTGGACGCCGCGGCCGACGAGCGCGTTGAGGTAGATCGGGGCGACCGACGTGAGCGTCTTGCCCTCGCCCGTCTTCATCTCGGCCACCTGCCCGCGGTGGAGCACGATGCCGCCGAGGAGCTGGACGTCGAACGGGACCATCTGCCACTCGACCTCCGAGCCGCCGGCCTCCCAGCTCTCGCCGAGGTGGCGCCGGCACGTCTCCTTGACGACGGCGAACGCCTCCGTCAGGATCTCGTCGAGCACGTCCTCGACGGCGTCGATCCAGTCGCCCTCGAGGTCGTCGAGGCGGGCGTAGAGGGCCTGCCGGTCGCGGACGGTGAGCGTGTCGCCCGTCGTCGGGTCGGCGTCGGCGCCGTCGCCGCCGGCGGCGAGGAGCTTCGCGCGGACCTCGGCCTGCTCGGCCTCGATGGGCGCGGCGGCGTCGCGGATCTTCTGGCGGAACGCCTCGGTCCGGGCCTTGAGCTCGTCGTCGGTGACGTGCTCGAGCCGGCTCGCGTGGTCGTTGATCTCGTCGACGAGGGGCCAGAGCTTCTTGAGCTCGCGCTCGTTCGAGTCGCCGCCGAAGATCTTCTGGAGGGCCTTGAGCATAAGGGGGGAGTGTCGAGCAAATAGAGGGCGCAGGGCCTCGGGCAAGGTACGTGCCGGTCCAGGCCGAACCCGTGAGAGACGGCCCCCCGGGGCCCGCCGTTGCGCCCCGGGCGACGTATCCGCGCGTTCTTGGCGGGGTCCCGGCCAGCGCCCCCGCCTCGGTCGCGGCACGGGCGAGGAAACGCCCGAGGCGGCGGCCCTCGTCCCCCTCCGCCCGAGATCCGCCGCGCGCGGGCCGAGGCCGTGTTCGGCAGGGTCTGCCGGTGGCGAGGCCGAGCGGGCCGCCCGCAGCCCGGATGGCGCCTGTCACACGCGGCCTAGAGCCAGACCGCGGCGATCATCGCCAGCGCGACGGCGCCGACGATCACGTTGACCACGGCCCCGCTGGCGAGGTAGTCGGCGAACCGGTACCGCCCGGCCGCCATCACCATCATGTTGGTCTGGTAGCCGACCGGCGTGAGGAAGCTGGCCGAGGCGGCGATCGCGACGGCCACGGCGAACGCCTCGGGCGGGGCCCCGGTGGCCCGCGCGGCCTCCAACCCGACGCCCAGCATGAGGGCCGCCGCCGCGTTGTTCGTGACGACCTCGGTGAGCAGGCTCGTCGCGACGTAGGCCGCCGCGACGACGGCGAGTGGCCCGAGCGACGGGGCTGCGCCGACCACCGCGCCCGCCCGCGCCGCCGCGAGCCCGCTCCCCTCGATGGCCTTGCCCAGCCCCAGCGCGGCCACGATCACGAGGAGCACGGAGAGGTCCACCGACCGCCGCGCCTCGGCCCACGTCAGGCACCGGGTCGCGACCATGGCGAGCGCGCCCAGGAACGACGTCGTCACGATCGACACGCCGGCCAGGGCGGAGACGCCGATGACGGCCACCAGGATCGCCAGCGCGGCGACGGCCTGGGCGGGGCGGGCGACCGACCGGGCCGCGCGGACGGGCGCGACGACGTAGAACGTCTCGCGGTCGCGGCCCCACCGCTCGGCGAACGCCGGGGGGGCCTCGACCAGGAGGAGGTCGCCCTCGCGGAGCGGCGTCCGCCCGAGCGCCTCGAGGAGCGCGCCGTCCCGCCGGCGGACCCCGACGACGACGCCCCCGTACCGCTCGCGGAAGCCGGCCTCGCGGAGCGTCTGCCCGATGAGCGGGGACCGGCCGGAGACGACGGCCTCGTAGACCGGGAGGCCCTCGGCCGCGACGGCGTCCTGCGCCCGCTCCAGCCCGGGGCGCGCGAGGAGCCCGTCGCGCACGTCCAGCGAGCCCGTGAACAGGAGCACGTCGTCGCGCCGGAGGACGACCTCGGGCGCGGCGGGGACCACGACGTCGGCGCTCCGGACGTGGACGAGGAAGGCGCCGCCGAGCGCGCGGAGCCCGGCGTCCTCGACCGTCCGCCCGACGAGCGGGGAGCCGGCCGGGACGCGGATCTCGAACAGGCACTCGGCGGGGACGCCCGCCACGTCGTCGCGCCCCCGGTCCGGGAGCCAGCGCCGGCCCAGGACCGTGAAGTAGAGGATGACGGCGAGGGCGGCCGGGCCGCCGGCGACCGCGAGGTCGAACAGCCCCAGCCCGGGGAGCCCGGCGTCCTCCATGAGCCCGGCGACCAGGAGGTTCGTGCTGGTCCCGATGAGCGTGGTCATCCCGCCGACGATGGCCGCGTAGGAGAGCGGGATCATGAGCTTCGACGGGGACACGCCGGCCCGCTCGCACCACGCCTGCACGCGCGGCATGAGCATCGCGACGAGCGGCGTGTTGTTGAGGAAGGCCGAGAGCGCGGCCGTCGTGAGCATGAGCCGGGCCGTCGCGGCGCCGAGGTGGGCGGAGCGCGGGAACAGGAGCCGGTCCGCGAACGCGAGCGCGCCCGTCGCCTGGACGCCCGCGGCCACGACGAACAGGGCCCCGACCGTGAGCGGCGCCGAGTTCGAGAACCCCGCGAACGCGTCCTCGGGCGTGAGCACGCCGGCCGCGAGGAGCGGCGCCAGCGCGGCGAGCAGGAGGGCCTCCGGCCGCGCCACGTCCCTCGCGAGCGCGGCGACGAGCCCGGCGACGACGGCGAGCGTGAGCCACGCCTCCCAGCCGAGTGCGGCGTCGGGGGTCATGACGGGCGGGTGGGCCCCGGGCGAGCGCGGCGCCGGCCGCCGACGGGCGCGCCGGGCAGGACGGGGGCCGGGGGGCCGGACGAGGTGAGACGCATCGGGAGGGACGCCGCGGGGGGCGCGCCCGGACGCACCGGTCCGGCGGCGGTTCTCCGCCGCGGGCCCCCGATCGGTTCCCGCCCGCCGATGACGCACGCGGAGGGCGCGGGGTCGTGACCTGCGACCCGCGCGGCCCCGGCGTACCTTCGGGCCGCACCCCCGAGACGCCGAGCGCCCCTTCGAGACGGTCCCGATTCGCCCGCACGACGCCCACCGGGCTCCCCCCGCCATGCGCGCCCCCCGTCTCCTCGCCGCCGGCCTGCTGGCCGGCCTCCTCGCCGCCGCGCCCGCCCTCGGCCAGTCGCGCACGCAGACGTCGTACGGCCTCGTCCGCCTCGACGTGTCCGCCCGCCAGGCCGCGCTCGCCGGGCCCGCCGCCCGGCTCGACGGCGACCCCACGGTGGCCTTTGCCAACCCGGCCTTCCTCACGTCCGAGGCCGACCGGGGCGTCGCGCTGGGCTACACGAACCTCCTCGCCGACGTCAACGCCGGGACGGCCGTCTATGCCCGCGACGTGCCGTGGTTCGGCGGGTTCAGCGTGGCCGGCGGCGTCCGCTACCTGTCCTACGGCGAGTTCGAGCGGCGGACGACGGCCGGGGGCGAGCCGCTCGGCACGTTCGGCGCCAGCGAGGCCGCCGCGACGCTGGCGGTCTCGCGCGAGGTGCTGCCTCAGTTCCGCGTCGGCGTCGCCGGCCACGCGCTCGTCGCGTCCATCGACGACGACCAGTCGGCGGCGCTCGCGGCCGACCTCGGCGTGAGCGACCACGTGCCGCAGGAGGGCTGGGTCCTCGGCGCCAGCCTCCACCACGTCGGCGTGCCCATCGCCACGCTCGGCACCGACGACGACCGGCTCCCGCTCGACCTCCGGGTCTCGGCCTCGAAGCGGCTCCGCTACGTCCCGCTGACGGTCTCCGTCGCGGGCGTCGACCTCCATCGGTTCGAGGGCCCCGCCGCCGACTCGTCGCTGGCGGTCCGCGCGCTCGACCACCTCGCGCTCGGCGGCGAGCTCCAGCTCGGGGCGTCGTTCGCCGTCCGTGCCGGCTACAACGGCCGCCGCGGGGCCGACCTCCGCTCCGGCGGCCGGCTCGACCTCGCGGGCGTGAGCGTCGGCGCCGGCGTCGAGCTCCGGCGTGTCTCCGTCGACTACGCGTTCTCGAACTGGGGCGAGTTCGGCGGGCTCCACCAGTTCGGCGTCCGGACCCGCCTCTGACCCGGCCGCCCGGGGGATCCGCCGGATCGGTCGGGGGTGAAAGCGGACCGCCCGGCCGACCGCGCGGGAGCCTCCCCCCGATCGGCCCGACCTTCCGCCCCGTCCCGCCCCACCCCACCATGTCCATCTCGCGGATCGTCCCCAGCCTCTTCCTCGTCGCCGCGCTCGGCCTCGCCGCCTGCGACTCCGCCGACTCGGCCCTCTACCCCGCCGACGCCCAGTCGGGCGAGGTGGCCCTCGCGCTCGGCGCTTCGGGCTCGCTCGACGGCCTCGCGCTCTCCTTCGACGCGGTCGTCGAGGACAGCCGCTGCCCGGCCGACGTCGAGTGCGTCTGGGAGGGCCGCGCCGTCGTCGCCCTGACGGTGGCCGGGGAGCCCGTCGAGCTCGAGGTCGTCGACCCGGAGAAGGAGCCCGAGGCCGGCGTCCGGGTCGGCGGGGTCGTCGTGTTCGCCACGCGGCTGGCGGCCGGCCCCGTCGTGACCGTCGTCTCGTTCCCGGCGGGCTAGGCGGGCACGTTCGGGGCGGGTCCGGCGTTCTCTGCGCCCCTCTCCCCCGTCCCGATGCCCGTCCCCTCGCGCTCGCGGCTCCGCGCCGCCCTGCTCGCCGTCGCCGTCCTCCCCCTCGCCGCCGCCGGCTGCGCGACGGCCCAGTCGCCCGCCGAGGACGGGCCGCCCGACAACGGGCGCGTGGCCGCCGTCGACGCCGGCGACCCGTTCCGCCTCGCGCTCGGCGCGACGCACCGCGAGGGCGAGCACGCGGTCACGTTCGTCAAGGTCGTCGAGGACAGCCGCTGCCCGGAGGGCGTCGAGTGCGTCTGGGCCGGGCGCGCCCAGATCCGCGTCGAGGTCGACGGCGAGCCGTTCGTGCTGACGGTCCCCCACGGACAGATGCGCGACGACGAGTCGCCGATGATCGAGTGGGGCGAGATCCAGGTCGTCGTGACCGGCCTCGCGCCGTACCCTGGCAGCGAGGACGCCGAGGCGGGCGCGCCGGTCGAGGCCGTCCTCATCACGCGCCCGTCGAACGTCTAGCCCCGCCCGTCACTCGCCCGCCTGCGCGGCCCGCAGGACCGGCAGGCCCAGCGCCTCGGCCGCGGGCGGCTCCCGGTTGGCGAGGACGACCACGCTCCACCCGCTCGGCGCGTCCCACTCCCAGACGGCATTGATCCCCGGCGCCCCGCCCGCGATGCCGACCGACGGCACGACGGGCGCGGGCGACGGCTCGAACCCGTTGAACAAGAGGCCCAGCATGGCGGGGCCGAGGAGCCGGCCGTCGGCCAGCGCGGTCTGCAAGCGGAGGAGGTCGCGGG
>CAXRFJ010000643.1:0-7762 GCA_964229475.1 Rubrivirga sp. | reverse complement strand
GGCTCGACCGGCTCGCCGAGCCGGACCGCGCCGCCGACGTCGTCCTGATGGACCTCCAGATGCCGGGGATGGACGGGATCGAGGCGACGCGCCGGATCCGCGGCGACCTCGGGCTCGGCCCGGCCGCGCTCCCCGGCTTCGCGCTGGCGGCCTCGGCCCTGGCCGCCCGGCGGGGCACGACCGCCGCCGCCGGGTTCGACGACTTCGTCCTCCCGCCGTTCGAGCCCGACGACCTCCGGCGCCGGATCGGCCTCCTCGTCGGCCGCGCGGCGCCCCGCCCGTCCGACGTCGAGGGCCTCATCGACCTCGACCGGTTCCGGACGTCGACGCTCGGCGACCCCGAGCTCGAGCGGCAGGTGGCCCGGCTGTTCCTCGACGAGGCCCTCGCCCGGGCCACCGACATCGTCGGCGCGGCGGCGGCCCGGGACGCCGGCGCGCTCCGGGCGGCGGCCCACGCGCTCAAGGGGCAGGCCCTCTACGTCGGGGCCGCCCGCCTCGGCGCCGCGCGCGAGGCGGCCGCGACCGGCGCCGAGGCGGCCCTCGCCGGGACGGCCCCCGACGGGGCCGCGCCGGCCGGCCCCGTCGACCTCGTCGAGGCCGCCGAGCGGGTGGCCGTCGAGGCCTCCGACGCCACCTGGGCCCTCCGCGTCCTCTAACCCCCGACCCGTGCTTGACCCCGCCCCCCTCCGCGTGCTCATCGTCGAGGACGGCCCGATCACCCGGGCCATCTTCGAGCGGTACGTGGCGAAGCACCCCGGCCTCTCGCTCTCGGCCTCGGTCGCGACGGCCGCCGACGCCGCCGGCGCCCTCTCCCACGGCGACGTCGACCTCGTCATCCTCGACGTCGAGCTCCCCGACGCCTCGGGGTTCGCGATCGCCCGGCGCCTCGGGCCCGACGTCCCGTTCGTCGTCACGACGACGACGGAGGACTACGCGATGGACGGGTTCCGGTACCGCGCGGCCGACTACCTCCTCAAGCCGGTCGGGTACCGGCGGTTCTCGGAGGCCGTCGACCGGGCCGCCCGGCTCCGCCGCTCGCCGCCGCCCCGCCCGTGACCGCCGCCCGCGTCGTCGAGGCCCTGCCCTCGCCCGCCCTGCTCCTCGACCGGTCGCTCGCGCCCGTCGCGCGCTCGGCCGCCTGGACCGCCCGGTACGGCGACGGGCCGGACGCGCTCGGCGCGGCCCCCTTCGACGACCGCGGGGCGGAGACGGCCCGCGCCGTGCTCGAGACCGGCGAGCCCGCGACGGACGCGGGCCGCCTCGCGCTGACGGCCGTCGGCGACGCAGACGCGGCCGCGGCCGGGGTCCTCGTCGTCGAGACGGCGCCCCCGCCCGAGGCGGACCGGGCCCGCGCCGTGCTGGGCTCGCTGGCCCTCCTCCGGTCGACGGCGCTGTCGGAGAGCCAGGCCGGCCACCTCGCCCGGGCCACGTCCGAGGCGTCGGCGCTGGTGGGCGCGCTCTGGCCCGGGGCCGGCCGGGCCGCGGGCGACGGCGGCAGCGTGCCCGCGTGGTGGGACGAGGTCTCCGGTCCGCCTGTCCGCGTGCTCGTCGTCGACGACAACTCGATCAATCGCCACGTGGCCCGGAGCATGTTCCACGTCCTCGGCGCGTCGGTGGCGCTGGCCGAGACGGCCGACGAGGCCCTCGCGAGGATGGGAGCCGAGCGGTTCGACCTCGTGTGCCTCGACGTCATGCTCCCGGGGACGGACGGGCTCGAGCTGACCCGGCAGATCCGACGTCGCTTCGGCCACGGCCCGCTCGTCGTCGGGGTCTCGGCGATGGCGACGGCCCGGGACCGGTGCCTGGACGCGGGCATGGACGCGTTCTTCGCCAAGCCGCTCCGGCTCGGGCAGGCCGCCAGCGCGATGGCGCTCGGCCGGGCCGCCACCGCCATCGCGCTCGACCGGGCCGCCAACGCCGGGCCCTGACCCGCCGCGCGGGGCTCCGAGGCGGGCGGCCTCGGGCGGAGGACGGGCTCACTCGGCGCGGTGCGGAGAGGGGGGGATTCGAACCCACGGTACCCGTGAGGGCACTCCGGTTTTCAAGACCGGCGCATTCGACCACTCTGCCACCTCTCCGATCCGGTAGCTGGTCCCTGAGGCCCGAGCGACCGACTGGACGCCGGCTCCGACGCCCCGTCCAACCTACCACCGGCGCCCGCTACTCGGCGCCGAGCGCCGCGGCCAGCGCCGCCGCGCCGCCCACCACGGGCAGCTCCAGCGACGTCGCGTCGAGGTCCACCGTCAGCGCCGTGCCGGGCCGGGGCCAGAGCGTGAACTCGCGGTCGCTGGAGAACACGAGCAGCCCGAGCCGCTGGCCCGCCTCGAGGACCTGGTCGTCGGGCTGGAGGGCAACGTCCATCTCCACGAACGCGCCGGGCGTGAGCGGGGCGCTCTCCGTGAGCGAGCCCTCCGGGCCCGCGACGTAGTTCTGCGGGTCCGCCCAGCCGCGCGTCACGACCCCGCCCCGGGCCGCGCGGCCGTCGGTCCACGGCAGCGAGACGAGCCAGACGGAGAGGTTCGCGGCCGGCCTGTCGGACGCCACGCGGAGCCGGATGCGGGCCTCGCCCGAGAGGTGGAGCGGCGCCGCCAGCTCGGGCGTGACGAACAGGAGCCGGTGCTCGGTCCACTCGGCCCCCGCCAGCGCCCGGCCGTCGAACGACACGTTGTCGATGACGGTCGCCGTGCCCTGGCCCGGCGCGTCGCTCGGGGCGAGCGTGCCGACGCCGTTCATCGCGCCCAGGCCCTCGCCGGCCACGGGGTAGAGCGTCGCGGGCGCGGCCTCCGGGTTGGGGTAGTCGGCGTAGGGCGTGGGGTCGTCGCGCTCGGCGCCCTCGCGGACGATCCACGCCTTCGGGTCGGCCTCGACGCCGTTCTCGACGTCGTAGAGGTAGCGCGTGAACCAGCGGTTCATCAGCTCGAGCGGCGGCGGCCCGCCGTGCCCGGCCTGGTGGTAGAAGATCTGGACGGGCACGCCGCGCGCCTTCAGCGCCTCCGTGACGCGGAAGCTGTGCTCCGGCATCACGTTCCAGTCGTTGAACCCGTGCGCCATGAGCGTCGCCGCGCGCACGCCGTCGATGTGGGTGAGGTAGTCGCGGCCGGCCCAGAAGTCGTTGGAGTCGCCGGACCGGCGGTCCTGGCCCGCGGCCATCTCGCCGTCGCGGACGGTCGCGTCGCAGGTCGCGCGGCGGTCGGAGTCGCGGCTGTGGATAAAGTCGTACAGCACGTCGATGTCCTCGCCGAGGTAGCCGCCGGGGCTCCGCACGAGCCCGTTCGAGCGGTAGTAGTGGTAGTACGACGTGTTCGGCGCGATCGGGATGATGGCCTCCAGCCCCTCGACGCCGGTCGTGGCCGCCGCCAGCGGGAGCGTCCCGTTGTAGGAGGTGCCCGTCATCCCCACCTTCCCGGTGCTCCAGTCGGCCGCGACCTCGTCGCCGCCGCGGACGGCCGTGAAGCCGCGGGCGCGGCCGTTGAGCCAGTCGACCACGGCCTTCGGCGCGAGCGACTCGTTCGGCCCGCCGACCGTCGGGCAGCCCTCCGAGAGCCCCGTCCCCGGCGACTCCGAGTGGACCACGGCGAACCCGCGCGGCACCCACGTGGCGACGTGGCTGGCCGAGATGCCGGGCCGGGCGCGGAGCTCGACCTCCGGCCCGCGCGTGCGCGCCGGCGGCTCCGCGCCGATCTCGTGCCGGACGTCCCAGAACAGGCCGGGCGCGTTGCCGGCCGTGCCCGCGTAGTACGGGCTCGACTCGTAGACCACGGGCACCTTCAGCCCTTCGGTCTCCGTCTGCGCCGGGCGGACGACGGCCACGTGGACGCGGTCGAGCAGGCCGTCGTCGTCGGAGTCGAACTCGGTCTCGACCCACAGCTCCTCGCGGATCCACGCGCTCTCGTCCTCGAAGGCGGGGACGACCTGGGCCTGCCCGTCCTCGAAGCGGGGCCCGGCCTGGGCGAACGTGGGGAGGGCGACGAGGAGGCCGAGGGCGGCGAGGAGAGCGCGCATCGGGAGGCGGGCGGGCGGGACGAACGGCGAGGCGGAACGTACGACGCCCCGCCCCCTCACCCGGCGATTCCGACCGCCCACGGGCAATTCAGACGCGCCGCCGGGCCGCCTCGGTAGCTTGGCCGACACCCTCGACCGACTCCCCATGCGCCGACTCGCCCTGCTCTCCCTCCTCGCCCTCACCGTCGCCGCGTGCGACTCCGGGCCGAGCACCATCGAAGCCGACAGCACCGTCATCGTCGCCTACGAGGGGCGGCTCGAGGACGGCACCGTGTTCGATCGGAGCACCGGGGCGCGGTTCCGGCTCAGCCAGACCATCGTGGGCTTCCAGGTCAACCTGCTCGGGATGGCGATCGGCGAGAGCAAGACGTTCACCGTCCCCCCGGAGCAGGGGTACGGCGCGGGCGGCGTCGTCAACCCGAACACCGGCGAGGTCATCATCCCGCCGAACGAGACGCTGACGTTCGACGTGACGGTCCTCGACATCCTGTAGCGAGCGGGGCCCCCGAGGGCACGGACACATGGGTTAAACACGTTGTCCAGGCAGCTCACGACCGACTGCCTGCATGTCCTCCGCGCCCCGCTCCTCCGCCCGCACCGTCGCCGCCCTCGCCGTCTCCTTCGTGCTCGTCGTCGCCGTCGTCGGCTGGGCGGGCTCGTCGCCGTCGGTGGCCGTGCCGCTGTCGGTCGAGGCGTCGCTGAGCGAGGCAGAGCGGGCGGCCGTCGAGGAGGTCCGCGCGGAGTTCGCGGCGTCGCTGGCGGCGCGCGGGGCGGCTTTCGAGGTCGTCGACACGCTCTCGTCCAGCGAAACGCGCCGGCTCCGACGGTCGCTCAACCGCGCCCACGTCGCCGCGGCCGCCCGCCTCGGCGTCGCCCCGGTCCCCACCGACTCGGCGCTCGCGGTCGCCGACGGGCTCGCCGCGCTCGACGAGCAGAGCCCGTACTACACGACGCGCTGGCCGACGGGCCCGCTCACGCCCAACGCCCTCGCGGCGCTCGACGCCATCGGCGAGCGGTTCCACGCGCGGCTGGCGGAGGCCGGGCTCCCGCCGTTCCGGTTCGTCGTGTCGTCCGCGTTCCGGACGGCCGAGCACCAGGACCGCCTCCGCGGCGTCAACGCGAACGCCGCGCGCGGGCGCTCCAGCCACGAGTACGGCACGACGTTCGACCTCGCCTACGAGCGCTACGCGTTCGACGGCGACGCCGGCTACGGCACGGTCGAGCGGCCCGCGATGCCGGCCGCGCTCTCGACGCTCGCCCGGCTCTGGCTCGAGGCCGAGCTCGACGCCGAGGAGCGCGCCTGGGGCGAGCGGATGGCCGCCGCCCACGCCGACCGCCTGGAGGCCCTCCTCGGCCGCGCGCTCGTCGACCTCGAGGACGACGGCGTGCTGCTCGCGCTCCGGGAGGTCGCCCAGCCGTGCTTCCACGTGACCGTCGCCCGGCCCCTCGCCTGACCCGGCTCGCCCCGCCTCGGCGCCGAGGCGGGCGCCCCCGGTCGTAGTCTCTTCCCCTGCTCTCCCCGATCTCCGTCCGTCCGCATGCGTTTGCCCCTCCTCGCCGCCGCCGGCGCCCTCACGCTGGCCGGCTGTGCCTCCTCCTCCCCCACCGAGGCCCCCGACTCGATGCCGACTGAGACCGCCGCCGCGCTCCACACGAACCCGCTGCTGGCCGAATGGACCGGCCCCTACGGCGGCGTCCCGGCCTTCGACCGGATGGAGCTCGCCGACCTCGAGCCGGCGCTCGACGCCGGCATGGCCGCCCACCTCGCCGAGATCGACGCGATCGGCCAGAACCCCGAGGCGCCGACGTTCGAGAACACGATCGTGGCGATGGAGCGGGCCGGCCGGCCGCTCGACCGGGCGTTCACGTACTACGGCATCTGGGCCTCGAACCTCTCCTCGCCCGAGTTCCGCGAGATCCAGGGCCGGCTGGCGCCGAAGATCGCCGAGTACAGCTCGCAGATCACCCAGAACGCCGCGCTCTTCGACCGCATCCGCACGGTCTACGAGGCCCGCGAGTCGCTCGGGCTGGACGCCGCCGAGGTCCGGCTCGTCGAGCTCGTCTACGACGGGTTCGCGCGGAACGGCGCGACGCTGGAGGGCGACGCGAAGGCGCGCTACGCCGAGATCGACCAGCGGCTGGCGGAGCTCTACACCCAGTTCGGCAACAACATCCTGGCCGACGAGGAGGGCTACGTCACGTACATCTCCCAGAGCCAGCTCTCGGGCCTGCCCCAGTCGTTCGTGCAGGCCGCCGCCGCGGCGGCCGAGGAGCGCGGGCGGCCGGGCGAGTACGCGATCACCAACACGCGGTCCTCCATGGACCCCTTCCTGACGTACTCCGACGAGCGCGACCTCCGCGAGACCGTCTGGCGGACGTACTACGACCGCGCCGACAACGGCGACGAGCACGACAACAACGCCCTCATCTCGGAGATCCTCGCGCTGCGCGACGAGCGCGTCGGGCTCCTCGGCTACGAGACCTACGCCGAGTGGCGCCTCGAGAACCGGATGGCTGAGACGCCCGAGCGGGCCATGGACCTCCTGATGGCCGTCTGGCCCGCCGCCGTCGCCCGCGTCGAGGAGGAGGTCGCCGACATGCAGGCCGTCGCCGACCAGCGCGGCGACGGCATCACCATCGAGCCGTGGGACTACCGGTACTACGCCGAGAAGGTGCGCCAGGACCGCTACGCCCTCGACTCCGACGAGGTCAAGCAGTACCTCCAGCTCGACAACCTCGTCGACGCGCTCCACTACGTCGCGGGCGAGGTGTTCGGCTACGCCTTCAAGCCGGTCCCCGAGGGCTCGGTCCCGGTCTTCCACCCCGACGTGACGGTCTACGAGGTGACGAAGCGCGAGACGGGCGACCCGGTCGGGCTGTGGTACCTCGACCCGTTCGCCCGGCAGGGCAAGCGGTCCGGCGCCTGGGCCACGACCTACCGCTCGCACTCGACGGTCTTCGGCGAGCGGGAGACGGTGCTCGGCTCGAACAACTCGAACTTCGTCAAGGGCGCCCCGGGCGAGCCGGTCCTCATCTCGTTCGACGACGCGGAGACGCTGTTCCACGAGTTCGGCCACGCGCTCCACTACTTCTCGTCGGGCGTCGACTACCCGTCGCTGAACGGGGCCGTCCGCGACTACGTTGAGTTCCAGAGCCAGCTGCTGGAGCGGTGGCTGCTGACTGAGCCCGTCATCGAGCGCTACCTCGTCCACGTCGAGACCGGCGAGCCGATCCCGGCCGAGCTGGTCGCGAAGATCCGCCGGGCCGGCACGTTCAACCAGGGCTTCGCCACGACGGAGTACCTCGCCTCGGCGCTCGTCGACCTGGCGCTCCACACGGCCGACGACCCCGGCGCCATCGACCCAGACGCGTTCGAGCGCGAGACCCTCGCGGACCTCGGGATGCCGTCCGAGCTCGTGATGCGCCACCGGACGCCGCACTTCGCGCACGTCTTCTCGGGCGAGGGCTACGCGACCGGCTACTACGGCTACCTCTGGGCCGACGTCCTGACGTCGGACGCGGCGGAGGCTTTTTCGGAGGCGCCGGGCGGGTTCTACGACGCCGACGTCGCGGCCCGGGCCGTCGCGCACCTCTTCGCGCCGCAGAACGCGATCGACCCGAGCGAGGCGTACCGCCTTTTCCGCGGGCGCGACGCCGACATCGCGCCGCTGATGCGCGACCGCGGCTTCCCGGTCCCGGCGGGCGCGGAATGAGCCCGTCGGGGCGACCCGCCGGGTCGCCCCGACCGCCCCGCGCGCCC
>CAXRFJ010000642.1:0-7613 GCA_964229475.1 Rubrivirga sp. | reverse complement strand
GTCGAGGCGGGCGGCGTCGCCGAAGAGGAGGGCGAGGCGCTCGCGGGCGTTGGCGAGGCCGGTCCCGGTGCCGTCGGAGATCGGCGCCGCCGACGGGTCCGGGCTCGGGTTCTCGACGCGGAGCGCGAGGCGATCGCCGTCGAGCGCGGCGGTCACGGCGACCGTGCCGCCCGCGCGCCGCCGCGCCACGCCGTGCTTGACGGCGTTCTCGACGAGCGTCTGCACGAGGAGCGTCGGGACGGCGACGGCCTCCGCCTCGGGCGCCACGTCGAGGCGGACCGCCAGCCGGTCGTCGAACCGGAGCGCTTCGAGGGCGAGGTAGGTCCGGACGAGCGCGAGCTCGCTCGACAGCGCGTGCGTGGCCTCGCGGCCGGCGGCGAGCGTCTGGCGGAGCAAGCCCGACAGGAGCGTGACGGCGCGGCGCGCCTCCTCCGGCTCGTCGAGCACGAGCGCGCGGACCGTGTTGAGCGCGTTGAACAGGAAGTGCGGGTTGAGCTGGTACTCGAGGGCCCGCGCCCGCGCCTCGGCGAGCGACGCCCGGAGCGCGACCCGCTCCCGCTCGGCGTCCGCCAGCCGGAAGGCGACGAGGCCGAGCGCGTAGACCGTCGACCACGCCGCGAACACGGCCGTCGCCATGAGCACGGTCCCGAGGAACGCGACCGGGTCGGGGGGTGGCTGCGGGCCGACCGCGTCCGGGTTCAGCCACGGCTCGGCGGCCGCGAAGAAGGCGTGCCCGGCGGCCTGCGACAGGGCCGCGGCGACGAACGAGGCCACGAGCAGCCGGCCCGCGAGCGCCCACAGCGGGAGGCTCCGCCAGCCGCGCCGCGCCGCGACGACGTGGATCCCGTGCGTCGCCCCCACACACCCGACGTACCCGACGACGATCCCGATGGCGAGTTGGCCCGCCGTCGCGTCGCCGACGTCGACCCCGCCGGTCAGCGCCGCGAGCCCGAACCAGAGGGCCGCCGCGACAGCCCAGCCGGCGAGCTGGCAGATCCAGTAGAGGCGGTGGCGGGTCATGGGGCGGCGGGCGGACGGCGAGAGGGTACGGGACCCGGCCCCCGACGTCGGGCGGATTCGGACCGGCGGGACCTCGACGTGACGGGCGGGACGATTCCGTGATGAGCGGGCCGGGCACGGCGGGGCACCCCGCGTCGTTGGTAGCCTCCGACTCCGCCGGCCTCGCTCCCGAGGCGGGCCCACCCGACGCTCCGTGTCGTTCCGCTCGCCCCTCGTCCTCCTCCTCGCCGCCGCGCTCGTGCCGGTGGCCTGGGCGGCGTTCGCGTACGCGGCGCGGCGGCGGACCGAGGCGCTCCGCCTGTTCCTCGGCGACCGGGCCGGGAGCGCGGCGCCCGGGGCGCTCGTCCGCCAGCGCCGCGTCCGGGCCGCCCTCCTCGTCGGCGCCGTGGCGCTGCTGGGCGTGGCGCTCGCGGGGCCGCGGATCGGGACGGCGCTCCGCGAGAGCCGCCAGGAGAGCCTCGACTTGCTGATCGCGCTCGACGTGTCGGACTCGATGCTGGCCGAGGACGTGGCGCCCTCGCGCCTGGAGCGGGCGAAGCTCGAGATCGAGCGGATCGTCGAGGCCCGCCGCGGCGACCGCGTGGGGCTCGTCGTGTTCGCGGGCGAGGCGTTCCTCCAGTGCCCGCTCACGACGGACCGCGGCGCGCTCCGCCTGTTCCTCGATACGGCCGACCCCGAGCAGGTCGCCGTCCAGGGCACCGACTTCGCCCGCGCGCTCGACGTCGCCGACGCCGCCTTCAACGCGGCCTCCGACGGCGACTCCCAGCAGCGGCCCCGCGCGCTCCTCGTCGTCTCCGACGGCGAGAACCACGAGCCCGGCCTCGGCGACGCCGCCGACGCGCTCCGGGAGGACGGCGTCGAGGTGCTGGCGCTGGGCGTCGGGACCGACGAGGGCGCGCCGGTCCCGGACGTCCGCCGCGGCCAGCGCGTCGGCGTGCGGACGGACCGCCAGTCGGGCCAGACGGTCGTCACGCAGTTCGAGGAGGGCGCGCTCCGCGACCTCGCCGGGCGCGACGGGCTCTTCCGCGTCGGCCGCCGGCCCGCCGCCGACGCCGTCAACGCCGCGCTCGACGGGCTCGACCGGGCCGTCGTGGCGCAGGACGAGTTCGCGGCCTCGGCCGAGCGGTTCCAGTGGCCGCTCGCGCTGGGCCTCCTTCTCCTGCTGATCGAGCGGATCGTCGCCCTCCGTCCGCTCGCCTCCTCGGATCGCAGCGGCTCCGACCGCGACGCCCCCGACGACGGCTCCCCCGACGCGCCGGCCGGCGCGGGCCGCTCCGCCGCGACGGCGCCCGTCGCCGCCGCGCTCGCGCTCCTCCTGCTCGGCGGGTGCTCGAACCCGCTCGACGCGCTCCGGCCCGGCGTCAAAGAGGGCCGCGCGGCCGTCGCACTCCTCGGCCTCGGCGACGCCGTGGGGGCCGAGGCCCAGTTCGTCGCCGGCATCGCGACCGCCGAGGTCCCGCGCGACGTCCGCGCCCGGCTGTGGCACGGGCTGGGCGTGGCCCGCGCCCGGCAGGACCGGTTCGCGGGCGCCGACAGCGCCTTCGCCGAGGCCCTCGCCTTCGCCGACACGCCCGGCCGCCGCGCGCGCTACCTCTTCGACGCCGGCACCGCCGCCCTCCGCGCCGACGCGCCCGCCCGCGCCGACTCGCTCCTCCGCCTCGCCCTGCTTCTGGACCCGGCCTCCGACGCGGCCCGCCGCAACCAGGAGATCGCGCGCCGGCTCCTGGAGGATCCGCCCGAGCCCCCCGAGCCGAGCGACTTCGCCGAACGCGTCAAGGCCCGCGCCGACTCGCTCGTGGCCGCCCGGCAATACCGGCCCGCGCTGGACGTCATGAACGACGGCCTCGCCCGGGACTCGACCGTCGCCGCCTACAGCGACTTTACGCAGCGCCTCGGCGGGATCGTCCAGATCGAGGAGTCCGCCTCCGACGCCCCATGATCCGCCCCCTCCTCCTGCTCACCGCCGTCGCCCTGCTCGCGCAGGCCCAGGCGCCCCGCGGCCCCTCGCCGACGGAGCAGTACCACGTCGGCGCGCAGGCGTACATCGACGGCGACAACGCCCGCGCGCTCCGGGCCGTCGAGGCCGGCCTCGCCGTCGCGCCCGACGACGCCAAGCTCCAGGCCCTCCGCGACCTCCTCGAGCAGCAGCAACAGGAGCAGGACCAGCAGGACGGCGGCCAGCAGGACGACGCCCAGAACCAGGACCCCGGCGACCAGGGGGACGAGGGCGACCAGGGCGAGGACGGCGACCAGCAAGAGCAGGATCGGCCCGACGACGGCGGCCCGGAGGCCGAGCAGGACCAGACGCGGACGCAGCAGCCCGACGAGGCCGGCGCCGGCGACGCGCCGCCCCAGCCCGCCGCCCGCGAGCCCGACGAGATGTCGGCCGCCCAGGCCGAGCGGATCCTCGACGCCGTCGGGGGCGAGGAGCGCCTCCTCCTCCGCGAGCTCCGCCGCGCGCCGACCCAGCGCCGCCGCTCCGACAAGGACTGGTGATGCCGACGCGCCTCGTCCGCCCCGCACCGTCCGCCCCCCGCCGCCTCGGCCCCGAGGCGGGCGGGGTCGCGTGGGTGCCGGTGCTCGCCCTGCTGGCGCTGCTCCTCGGCGGCGCCGGGCCGGCCGCGGCGCAGTCGGCGGCGGCGACGGTCTCGACGCAGCAGGTCCGCGTGGGCGAGACGCTGACGTACACGGTCACGCTCCGTGGCGGGCGCGGGCGGAGCGTGGGGCCGCCGCTGGCGACGGGCGGGCTCCAGCTCGTCTCGCAGCAGCCGGTCCTCGACGTCACGACGACCATCAACGGGTCGACGGAGCGCCGGGTCGCGTGGGCCTACCGCGGCGCGCGGCCGGGGACCGGGCGGATCGGCCAGTTCCGCGCCGACGTCGGCGGGCAGGCCGTGCTCGTCGACGCCGTCAGCATCACGGTCCGCGGCGGGCCCGCGGTGCCGGCGCCGTCGGCCGCGCCCGTGGGCAGCGGCGAGCTGTTCGTCCGCGCCGAGCCGAGCCGCCAGACGGCCGTCGTGGGGCAGCAGGTGATGGTCGACTACGTGCTCTACTTCGAGCCGCAGATCCAGCCGCGCCAGACGTCGCCCATCGGGACGTGGGACGCGGCCGGCGCGTGGCGCGAGGAGATGGAGATCGCCTCGGCCTACCCGCGCGCGACGACGCTCGGCGGCCGGCCGTACGAGGCCGTCACGATCCGCCGCGTGGCCCTCTTCCCGACGCGCTCCGGCACGCTCGAGCTGGCCCCGATGCGGTTCACCGTGGACCTCATCCGGACCGACCGGAGCTTCTCGAACGACCCGTTCGCCCCGTTCTTCTCGCCCTTCAACCAGCGGTTCGAGGACCGCGAGGTCACGGCGCCCGGGGTGAGCATCGACGTGGCCCCGCTGCCCGACGGCGCGCCGCCGTCGTTCGCCGGCGCCGTCGGCCAGTTCGAGATGACGACGACCGCCGACGACGCGAGCGTCGAGGCCGGCGAGCCCGTCCGCGTCCGCGTCGCCCTCCGCGGGACCGGCAACGTGGCGACGCTGGAGGCGCCCGCCCTGCGCGTCCCGCCCGGCGTCGACGCCTACGACCCGCGCGAGGACCGCGAGTTGTTCCGCACCGGGACCACGTTCCGCGGCGTCAAGACGTTCACGTACACGCTCGGGCCCCAGGGCGGCGGCACGTTCACGGTGCCGGCCGCTCCGTGGACCTACTTCGACCCCGCCAACGGCCAGTACAAGACGCTCCGCGTGCCGCCGGTCGAGATCGTGGCCGAGGGCGAGGCGCTCGCCGAGGCCGCCGCCCCGCCCGACCCGAACGCGCCCGCCGCGCTCCTGACCTCCGCCGACTGGCGGCGCCGGCGGGGCCGGCCGGTCTGGCTGTGGGGCCTCCTCGGCGGCGGGCTCGCGCTCCCCGCGATCGCCGCGTCCCTCGTCCTCGGCGCCCGCGCCGGCCGCCGGCGGCTGGCCGCCGAGACGCCCGCCAAGCGGAGCCGCCGCGTCGGCGCCGACGGCCGCCGCCGGCTCGAGGCCGCGCGCCGGCTCGACGGCCCCGCGGCGTGCGCCGAGACCGAGCGCGCCCTCCGCGCCTTCCTGGCCGACCGGTTCGGCGTGCCGGCCGGCCCGCGCTCCGCCGACGCCCTCGACCGCGCCCTCGCGCCCGCCGTCCCGGACGCGCTCCGCCGGCGGACGCTCGACGTCCTCGCGGCGTGCGCGCGCGGCCAGTTCGCCCCCGGCCTCGGCGACGCGCACGGGGCGGTCATCGACGAGGCCGAGGCCGTCCTCGCCGACCTCGACGCGCTCCCGGCCGCCGGCCCGCCGCGCCGCCGGCTCGGGCTCCCCGTCTCGGCCGGATGATCGCGCTCGTCCTCGCCCTCGCGCTGTTGCAGGCCGCGCCGACGGCGCCCGCCTCGGCCGACGGCCGGGCCGAGGCCGAGCGGCTGTTCGGCCTCGGCAACGCCCTCGTGGCCGAGGGCGACACGGCCGGCGCAGTCGCCGCCTGGGAAGGCGCCGCCGAGATCGGGTGGACCTCGGCCGCCCTCCAGCACAACCTGGGGACGGTCGCCCTGGCGCGCGGCGACGTGGCCCGCGCGCGCCTCCACCTCGAGCGGGCCGCCCGCCTCGACCCGCGCGACGCCGCCGTCGCCCGGAACCGCGCGCTCGCCCGCGCGCGGGCCGGCGAGCCGCCGCCGTCACAGGTCCGGCGCGCCTGGGACGACGTCCTCGGCGTGCTTCGCCCGTTCGGGGCCGTCGCCCTCGCCCTCGCCCTCGCGTTCGGCGCGCTCGGGCTGGCCGTCGCCGACCGCCGGCGGTGGGCGGCCGGCCTGGGGACGCTGGCGACCGTGGCCGTGGCCGGTGCGGCGCTCGCCGTGTGGGAGGTCACGCGCCCCGTCGCCGTCGTCCTCGTGGACGACGCGGCCGTCGTCGAGTCGCCCTCCCCGGCGGCGCCGGGCGTCGCGCGGCTGCGGGCCGGCGAGACGGTCGAGGTCGGCCCCGCGGCGGACGGGTGGCGCCCCGTGACCGTCGGCCGCGCCGACGGCTGGGTCCGCGCCGACGCCGTCGCGCCGATCTAGGGCCCCGCCGGAACCCGCCCCGAGGCGCGAACGGTGGGGGCCGGGCGTTGTACCCGGCCCATGGAGAACACCCCCCGCACCGACACGCGCGTCCTGCTGGCCGCGTCGAACCCCGACCTCGCGCGGGACGGCGAGCCCGCGCCCCGGCCGAGCGCCGCCGACCGGCTCCGCGGCCTCGACCTCCTCATGGCGATCGCGTCGGAGAGCGGCGACGGCGCCCTCGTCGACTGGTACCTCGACCGGCGGAACGAGGCCGCACGCGACGACTGACCGCGAGGCCGACGCGCCAGGCCGAGCGACTCGCGCGCTCGTCCCGTGTCCTGGCACCGGAGCCTCGCCCGCGTACCTTCCCGTATGGAACCTCACATCTACACGGGCGACGAGCGCCGCGGCTGGGTCGAGGTCGTGTGCGGGAGCATGTTCTCGGGCAAGACCGAGGAGCTCCTCCGGCGGCTCAAGCGGGCGCGGATCGCGCGCCAGAAGGTGGCCCTCTTCAAGCCGGCCCTCGACAACCGCTACCACGAGAGCGACGTCGTGAGCCACGACGCGACGGCCATGCCGTCCGAGGTCGTCCACTCGGCCGAGCCGATGCTCCTGCTGGCCGGCGACGCCGACGTGGTCGGGATCGACGAGGCCCAGTTCTTCGGCGTCGAGCTGGTGGACGTGGTCGAGGGGCTCGCGCGCGAGGGGCGGCGCGTGATCGTGGCCGGGCTCGACCAGGACTACCTCGGCCGCCCGTTCGAGCCGGTCCCCCAGCTCATGGCCGTCGCCGAGCACGTGACGAAGCTCCACGCCGTCTGCGTCCGGTGCGGCGCGCCGGCCAACCACTCGCAGCGGATCGTGGCCGGCGGCGGGCGCGTGCTCGTCGGCGAGGCCGAGGCGTACGAACCGCGGTGCCGGCGCTGTTTCAAGGCCGAGGCCGTCGTCGCCACGCCCGTGGCGCCGCTCGAGGCCCCGGCGCCGCCCCCCGATCCGGAGGCGCCCGCCCCCGCGGCCCCGGCGCGCGCGTCCGACCCCACGCTCGCCCTCTAGTCCGCCCCTGAGCCCACCCGACGCATGTCCCTCGTCACCCTCGCCACCGTCCTCGCGGTCCTGATGCGCGTCGTGTCGGGGGTGCGGGGGTGGCTGGCCGACCTCAAGCGGGTCGGCGGCGCCGTCTCGGCGCGGGAGACCCGCGCGGCGGCCGACGGCGACGGCCGGACGTTCTACACCTCGCGCGAGGACCGTGCGGAGGCCATGCGCGAGCGGATCCGCCGCGAGCGCCGCCGCCGCGAGCGCGCCCGGTCCGCCTCGGGCGCCCGGGCCGGCGCCGCCGGCCGCCCCGGCCCGCCGCCCGGCCCCGACCGGCCGGCCGCCCCGCCCGCCGACGCCCCCGAGACGCGGCACCGCGCGACGCTCGAGCTCGGCCCCGGCCCCGTCACCGAGGACGCGCTCCGGGCCGCCTACCGCCGGCTCGTCGTGGCCGACCACCCCGACCGGACGGCCGGGCTCGGCGCCAAGCTCCAGCGGCTGGCGGAGGAGGAGACGAAGGCGATCA
>CAXRFJ010000641.1:0-2102 GCA_964229475.1 Rubrivirga sp. | reverse complement strand
GGGGGTCGTGGTTGCCATGGGGGTTGGGGGGCTGTCCGGAGCGGGTCCGGGGTGATTAGTCAGAGGTCGGGGCGTCGTCGTCGAGCTCGGCGAGCGAGCGCTCCAGGCCGTCGAGGCGGGCGCGGAGCCGCTCCATCTCGTCGCGGACCTCGCCGACCAGACCGCCGGGGCGGATTCGGTCGACCGCCTTGTGCGTCAGGTCGTCGACGCCGCGGCGGGCCTGCGAGAGGCCGCTCTCGACGGCCTTCTCTCCCGCCTTCAGGGCCCGCTCGCCGACCCGCAGGAGGTCGTGGAGGAACCCCGCGGAGAGGAAGCCGCTCCCGTTGCGGCCCTCCTCCGAGATGATCTGCGTGAGGATCGCGGCGGTCACGTCCTGCCCCGTCTTGTTCTCGACCACTTCGACGCGCTCGCCCGAGCGGACGAACCCGGCCACCTCGTCGAGGCTGACGTAGCGGCTGTCGGTGGTGTCGTAGAGCTTGCGGCTCCCGTAGCGTTTGATGAGACGCGGCATGGTGCGGGGGAAGATCGGTCGCTTTGACGCGGTGCGGCAAGGCAGGTTTCCGCAGCGCGGCATCCCACGCAGCCTTCACACGATTCCGAGTCCCTCCCGTCGCCTGTTTCGACCCCTCAGCCCCCGGATCCAGCCCCCACTGACGCGGTGCGGCACGGGCACACGTCGGTTCGAGCGGGCTGGCTCGAGGGGCGTCCCCACCCGTCGCGCAGGGCCTTCGAGGCGGGGCCCGCCGATCGGACCCTTAGAGCAGCCCGCGCGTCAGCTCGAAGTAGAGGACGACGGCGGGGACCGCGACGAGCGTCGCGTCGATCCGGTCGAGCAGGCCGCCGTGGCCGGGCAGCCAGGCCGCCGAGTCCTTCACGCCGACGGACCGCTTGAAGTGGCTCTCCGCCAGGTCGCCGAAGGGCCCCAGCACGCCGCTCGCGACGGCGATGGCGGTGACGTCGAGCCACGTGACGGCCGCGCCGAGGACTGTGAGCTTGAACACCGCCACCAGCGCGAACGCGCCGACGGCGCCGCCCGCGGCCCCTTCCCACGTCTTCTTGGGCGAGATCCGCTCGAAGAGGGGCGTCCGGCCGAACGCCCGGCCGGCGAGGTACGCGAACGAGTCGGCGCCCCAGACGCCGAAGAGGACGGCGGTCGTGAGCCAGAACCGCTCCATCTCGTCGAACCCGCTGGCCTCGGAGAGGCGGAGGACGAGGAGGCTGCTGGCGAGCAGCGCGGGGTACAGGACCCCGAAGGCGGTGCCGGCCGCGTCGAGGAGCGGGGTCTCGCGGCGCAGGTAGAGCACGCCGAACAGGAGACCGACGAGCCCGGCCGCGAGGATCAGGCCGGCCCGCGGCACGAGCGGCCAGAGGGTCGCGACGGCCCCGAGGGCCATCCCGTAGCCGATCAGCGGCGTCGCGCCGCCGGCCCGGACGAGCCGGTACAGCTCGTACTGGGCCGCCAGCGCGACGCCCGTGATGAGGACCGCGAACGCCCAGCCCCCTGCCCGGACCGCGGCCACGACGAGCGCGGCGCCGACCAGCCCGGTCAGGACGCGCTGGGCGAAGTTCGACACCTAGGCGTCCTCGTCGTCCTCGTCTTCGTCCGGCACGTCGAGGCTGATCTCGTCGATCCCGGAGTCGAGGCGCGCCTCGGAGACGGGGTCGTGCGCGTCGGGGGCCTGGACGTCGGCCGAGAGGGCGGCCTGCTCGAGTTCCTCGTCGGTCAGCGGCTCGCGCTCCAGGAGCTCCCGCGCCGCCGCCTCGTCCTCGGGGCGCACCATCACGTGGACCGGCGAGAGGTCGCCGACGTTGAGGTTGAACGAGTGGTCGCGCTGCGTCAGGACGACGGCCGCGAGGTCCTCCTCGTCGAGCCGGTCGCGGACGAGGTCGGCCTCGAAGTCGGTGGAGCACTCGAACACCGAGACCCAGCCCTCGTAGGTCCGGCTTTTCCGCTCGTCGGCGGAGTCGTCGTGGGGGGTGCTGGCGGGCTCTTTCATGAGACGGGAGAGGGGGACGGAGGAGAAGGGAGGAGGTCGGCCCGAACGGGCCGCGCATCGGCCGTGGTCCCGACGACGGCCTGGCGGCGCGCGAGCATGGCCCGG
>CAXRFJ010000640.1:0-2060 GCA_964229475.1 Rubrivirga sp. | reverse complement strand
CCTCGACGCCGGGGCGGGGGGCGTCGCCGTGCTCTCGGCCGGGACCTGCGCCGACGACCCGGCCGCCGCCGACGCGTCTCGGTCCTCCCCTCCCCGTCTACTCCACCGTCGCGCCCGAGGCGGAGGGCGCCGGCTTCAGGTGCTCGGCGAGGAACGCCGTCGTGCGGTCCCAGGAGGTCTCGGCCGCCTCCGCGTCGTAGGCCTGGCCGGACGGGTTGGCGAAGGCGTGCGCCGCACCCGGGTACGTGTGGACCGTGTGCGCCACGCCCGCCTCGGTGAGCGCGGCGTCGAAGGCGGACACGGTGTCGGCCGGGATCGAGTCGTCGGCCCCGCCGAAGTGGGCGAGCACCGGCATCGAGAGCGCCGCGAGCCGGTCCGCCGCGGTGACGGGGCGCCCGTAGTAGATCACGGCCGCGTCGAGGGCGTCCGGGAGCGCGAGCGCCGTCCGCAGCGACCACATCCCGCCGAAGCACCAGCCGACGGAGCCGACGCGCGGGGCGCCGAGGCTGTCGGCCAGGAAGGCGTACGCCTGGCGGACGTTGTCGGTGAGCGCGTCCTCGCGGCCCATCGCGGCCTGCATGAGCGCCATCGCGGAGTCGGGCGTGGTGGCGACGCGGCCGCCGTAGAGGTCGACCGCGAGGGCGGCGTAGCCCTGGGCCGCGAGCCGCCGCGCCATCGCCTCGATGTTCTCGTTGAGGCCCCACCACTCCTGGATCACGAGGACGCCCGGGAGGCCGGCCTCGGCGCCCTCGGGACGGGCGAGCGTGCCGGTCACGGGCTCGCCGTCGACCGTCGCGTAGGTCACCGTCTCGGTGACGACGCCCTCGGCGTCGGCGCCGTCGGTGAGGCCGGTGGCGGTCGGCGTGTCGCCGTCGTGCTGCCGGCGCATGTCGTCGGCGTAGTCGCCCTCCGACTGGCAGGCGGCGAGGGCGAGCAGGAGCGGGAGCATCAGGAGGGCGCGCATCGGCGGGGCGGCGGGTGAGGGAGCGGGAACGGCCGCCGTCCCCGCGTAAGTTCCGCGCGTGAGCGACCACGTCCCCGTCCTCCCCTACCGCGTCGAGCTCCAGCGCAAGGCGATCCACCTCGGCGCGCTCGTCCTCCCCCTCGCGATCCTCGCGCTCCCGACGCCGCTCGCCCGCGGCGCCCTGACCGCGCTCGCCGTGCTGGCCGTCGCGCTCGACGTGGCCCGCCAGCGGGTGCCGGCCGTCCACGAGGTGCTCGTCGGCCGGGCGTTCGGGTGGATGATGCGGCCGGAGGAGCTGCCGGCGTTCGGCGGGCCGCTCGTGTTCAACGGGGCCGTGTGGATGTGCCTCTCGGCCGCCGCCTGCGCGTGGCTGTTCCCGCCCGGCGTCGGCGCGGCGGCCCTCGCCATGTTGATGGTGGGCGACGGGGCCGCCGCCGTGCTCGGCCGCCGGTTCGGGCGGACCAAGTGGCCGGGCACGCCAAAGTCGGTCGAGGGCACCGCGGCCTACGTCGTCGCCGCGTTCCTGACGGGCGCCGCGGTGGCCGCGTGGCCGGGCGTCGGGCTGACCGTCGCGGCGTGCGCCGTCGGCGCCGGCGTGGGCGCTACGCTGGAGGCGCTGCCGATCCCGGTCAACGACAACTTCCGCGTGCCCGTGCTGTCGGGCCTCGCGATGTGGGCGGTCCTGTGAGCGCCGACCCGCCCGGGCGCCCCGCCTCCGTGCTCACCGGGCTGACGCGGCGCGCCGAGGCCGTCGCCCGGCGCGCCGTCGAGCTCGAGCCGTTCCCGCAGCCGCCGCTCCGCCCGACGCGCTACCCGGTCGTGCTGATGCACGGGTTCGGCGCGCTCGCGAACGTGATGCAGGGCGGCGTGCTCCACGCCGAGGCCATGCACCTCCGGGCCCGCGGCGTCTGGGCCTACGCCCCCCACGTCAACCCCTACGACACGATCGACGTCCGCGCCGACTCGTGGGCGGACCGCCTCGGGCGCGTCCTCGACGAGACGGGCGCCGAGCGGGTCAACCTCGTCGGGTTCTCGACGGGCGGCCTCGACGCGCGCGCCCTCGCCCGCCGCGACCGCTGGGCCGGCCGGTTCGCCA
>CAXRFJ010000639.1:0-4176 GCA_964229475.1 Rubrivirga sp. | reverse complement strand
CGCCCGCGCTCGCGAACGCGGCCGACACGATCTCCTGGGCCTCGGCCTGGAGCCGCGCGAGGTGGTCCTCGCCCCGGAAGCTCTCCGCGTAGATCTTGTAGATGTCCTCCGTGCCCGACGGCCGCGCGGCGAACCAGCCGGCCTCGGTCTGGACCTTCAGCCCGCCGATCGGCGCGTCGTTGCCGGGCGCCCGGGTCATGGTCGCCGTGACGGCGTCGCCCGCGAGCGTGTCGGCGGTGACCGCGTCGGGCGAGAGGTCCTTGAGCACGGCCTTCTGCTCGCGGCTGGCCGGCGCGTCGATGCGGGCGTAGACCGGGCTCCCGAACCGCTCCTCCAGCGCCCGATACCGGACGCCCGGGTCGTCGCCGGTGACGGCCGTGATCTCCGCGGCGAGGAGGGCGAGGAGGATCCCGTCCTTGTCGGTCGTCCACACCGTCCCGTCCTTCCGCAGGAACGAGGCGCCCGCGCTCTCCTCGCCGCCGAAGCCGTAGGCGCCCGAGAGGAGGCCGTCGACGAACCACTTGAACCCGACCGGGACCTCGGCCAGCCGCCGGCCCAGCGCGTTCGCGACGCGGTCGATCATCGACGACGACACGAGCGTCTTGCCGACGGCCGCCTCGGCGGGCCAATCCGGGCGGTGCTGGAACAGGTACTCGACGGCGACGGCGAGGTAGTGGTTCGGGTTCATCAGCCCGGCGCTCGGCGTCACGATCCCGTGCCGGTCGGCGTCGGGGTCGTTCCCCACGGCCACGTCGAACCGGTCCTTCAGCTCGACGAGCCCGGCCATCGCGTCGGGCGACGAGCAGTCCATCCGGATCTTCCCGTCGCGGTCGAGGCGCATGAACCCGAAGGCCGCGTCGACGCGCTCGTTGACGACCTCGAGGTCGAGCCCGTACCGCTCGGCGATGGGCGCCCAGTAGCCGACGCCGGCCCCGCCGAGGGGGTCGACGCCGACCCGGACGCCGGCCTCGCGGACGGCGTCGAGGTCGAGCACGGCGCCGAGGTCGTCGACGTAGGGCCCGACGAGGTCGCGCTCGTGGGTCGTGTCGGCGGCGAGGGCGCGGGCGAGCGTCGTCCGCTTGACCGCCTCCAGCTCGCCCTCCAGGATCTCGTTGGCCCGCTGCTGGACCGGGCCGGTCACGTCGCCCCCGGCGGGGCCGCCCGACGGCGGGTTGTACTTGAAGCCGCCGTCCTCGGGCGGGTTGTGGCTCGGCGTGATGACGACGCCGTCGGCCAGCCCGCTCGTCCGGCCGCGGTTGTAGGCGAGGACGGCGTGCGAGACGGCCGGCGTCGGCGTGTAGCCGCGGCCCTCCTGGATGACGGCCTCGACGCCGTTCGCGGCGAACACCTCGAGCGCGGTCCCGAAGGCGGCCTCCGAGAGCGCGTGCGTGTCGAACCCGACGATGAGCGGCCCGTCGATGCCGGCCGCCGCGCGGTGCTCGACGAGGGCCTGGCTGACGGCCAGCACGTGGGCCTCGTTGAACGCGCCGTCGACGGAGCGCCCGCGGTGGCCGGACGTCCCGAAGCTCACGCGCTGGCCGGGGTCCTCGGGGTCGGGCGCGAGCGTGTAGTACGCCGCGACGATGCGCGGGACGTTGGGGAGACGGCTCGGGGGGACGGGCTGGCCAGCGAGGGGGTCGGCGGGCATGGGTCGGGCGGAGAGGGGCGGCAGTCTACCCCGCCGTCCGCGCCCGGGTCCGCCCGCTCGCTCACCGAGGCGGGCCGCCTCGGGCGGCCGCCGGCCCTACTCGACTAGCACGACGCGGGCCAGGGCCGAGGCGCCGCTCGCGTCCCGGGCGCGCACGACGTAGACGCCGGCCGGGAGCGCGCCGAGGTCGACTGTGGCCTCCCGCTGGACGTCCGCGACGGCCTCGACGAGGCGGCCCGCCACGTCGTAGACCTCGACGACGGCAGGGCCGGAGGCGCGGCCCTCGACGGCGACGCGGACGGCCCCCGGAGAGGGGTTCGGGAAGGTCTTGATGGACAGCGACGGGGGCGCGTCCGGCCCGCCCTCCCGTGGCGTCGTCGGCGCGATGCGGGCCGAGGTCAGCGTGGCCCGCACCTCGTAGCACTCGTCCCTCTGGCCTCCGGCGCCGTCGCTCACGAGGGCGCATCCGTTGAGCACGTGCCGGTAGAGCCCCAGGCCCGACGCGTACTCGTCCGCGTAGGTCCACGGGTAGCGCCGGGTGCAGCCCCACTCCTGCTCCGCCCGGGCGGTCGCCGGCACCGAGTACGTCTCGGCCCCGACCGACACGGTCGCCCCCTCGCCCACCTCGCCGAGCCGGATGTAGCCCCCGACGCCGGGCACGTTGCCGACGGCGCAGTAGATCATCCCGGACGGCCACTCTTCCCCGTCCACGATCCGGTAGTCGAGGTGGTAGTCGGGCCCGCCCTCCCCGTCGACGTCGTCGATCCACGCCGTGCACCGGTACGCGCCGAGCACCTCCCGCGCCGGTCCGTACTCCGTGATGGTGTACGCGACCCGGGGCTCCCCGTCGACGACGGTGTCCCGGAGCGCGGTCAGCGAGACGTACCCCGTCACGACCGGCTCGCTCAGCGAGTCCGGCGCGACCGCCGTGGCCTCGGTGTAGGTGTACTCCCACTCGTTCCCGGGCGTGAGCGCGAAGAACGGAGCCGGATCGACGGCCTGGGCGCGGGCCGGCGCGACCGTGCTCAGGAGCGCGACGGCGAGGAACGGCAGGGATCGGCAGGGCATGTGTCAGACGGGTGTACGCTGGCTAGCGTACGCCCTGCCGGCCCGCGGCGTCCACCGCGAGAGGCCAGACCGCTGGGGACTTCGGCGTGCCCCGGGCCTAGTCGGCGATCGCCAGCTCGGCCGTGCGGAGGAGGTCGAACGGGTTGACCGGCGTGCCGCGCCCGCCGCCGCGCTTGTCGAGGACCTGGAAGTGGAGGTGCGGCCCCTGCGCGTTGCCCGTCGCGCCGACCGTCCCGAGCACGTCGCCGCGCCGGACGCGGCTCCCGATCTCGAGGCCGTCGGCGTAGCTGTCGAGGTGGGCGTAGTAGTAGTCGTAGCGCCCGTCGGCGGAGGTGAGGTAGAGCGTCCGGCCGCCGAGGGCGTTCCAGTGCTTGCGGGAGATGGTCCCGTCGGTGACGGCGACGAGCGGCGTCCCGGTCGGCGCGGCGATGTCGATGGCGTTGTGGGTCCGCCCGCCGGAGCGGCCGGCGGTGAACGAGTCGCGGAGGTCGTGGCCCCCAACGCCGACGACGGGGATCACGAGGCCCGACGCCGTGCCCGGCCGGCGGTCCGCCTCGGCGGCGCGCTCGGGCCGCTCGGCGATGGGGGGGCGCTCGACGCGGACGGGCGCCGCCGCGGGGCGCTCCGTCCGCTGGGGCGGGCGCTCGGCGACGGGCGTCCGGCTCCCGCTCCTCGGGGCGCCCCACCCGTTCGGCGACCCGCCCGTAGTGGCGCAGGCGGAGAGGACGAGGGACGCGAGGAGGAGCGAAGCGAGGCGCATGGGTCGGCCAGGGTGGTGGGGCACCCAGTATCGCCCACTCCGGGCCGGTCGATAAGCACCCCCGCACGGTTGTCGCCCGGCCGTGACGCCGGGCTTTCATACGCGGTTGAAAACACCGCACGCCCCGTCCCATACCACTCATTGCTCGCCGGGAGCGACCCGCCGAGCCCCTCTCTTTCGATTCCGATCCTGACTATGACTACGCTCCTCTCTACTTCCACCATCCGAAACACCACCGTCGTGAACCGCCAGGGCGAGACGCTGGGGTCCATCGAGGACGTCATGCTCCACCCCGACAGCGGCCGCGTCGAGTACGCCGTGCTCGACTTCGGCGGGTTCCTCGGCATCGGCGACAAGCTGTTCGCCGTGCCGCTCCAGGCCTTCGAGGTCGACCGCGCGAACGAGCGGTTCGTCCTCGACGTGACCAAGGACCGCCTCGAGGCGGCGCCCGGGTTCGACAAGAACGACTGGCCCGAGACCGCCAACCGCGAGTTCTCCGAGGGGGTGTATGACTTTTACGGCCACCGCGACGCCTACCTCCGGACGCGCGTGACCGAGCCGGCGATGGCCAACTAGTCGCCGCACGCAGTCGCGCCCCGTGGATGGGGCGCAAAGGGGCCGCCCGACTCCTCGGCACAGGGCGGTCCCCTTTTTTTGTCCGCCCCGCTGGCGCACCGCACCTCGCCAGTGGGGCGGGCCT
>CAXRFJ010000638.1:0-8604 GCA_964229475.1 Rubrivirga sp. | reverse complement strand
GCCTACAACGGCAAGATCGGCGGGGCGACGGTGTGGGAGAACCTCGAGCCCGTCGGCATCCAGTGGGGGAGCGACCCCGAGACGTGGCCGGCCACGCCCGAGACCGACAGCCAGCCGGCGACGCAGTCGGTCCTCAACGTGGCCATGACCGAGGGGGCGGACGGGATCTACGAGCACTTCGGCTGCCGCGGCCGGCTGGCGGGGCCGGTCGACAACAAGATGTCGTCGTGCATGTCGTGCCACGCCTCGGCCTACGCCGCGGCCGAGGGCATCTCGGCGATGGGCACCAACGTGCCGCCGTCGTTCGGCTTCTCGGGGATGTGCGAGGAGTACTCGCAGGCCAACGCCGACTACTTCGCCAACACCGTCTTCCCCGACGCCTACTACGGGGGCGGCTACCCAAACACGCTGAACCTCGACACGTCGATGCAGCTGGAGGTCGCGTTCACGCAGTACCAGACGTACGCCGTGAACGGGCAGGCGGCCGAGTGCCGCCTCGACGGCGGCCAGCTCGCGGCCCTCCTCCGCCGGGACCGATGAGCCGCTACTCCCGCCGCCGCTTCCTCCAGGTCGGAGGAGCCGCCGCCGCCGCCCCGCTCCTCCCCGCCGGCGCCGCCGCCGAGGCCGCCGTGCCCGGCGACGGCGCCCCGGGCCCCGCCCCGCCCCCGCCCGCCTCGGGCGGCCGGCTCGTCGAGGTCGAGCTCTCCTCGGCCCACCTCCGGACCACGCTCGACGGGACGCCCGTCCGCCTCCGGGCCTACAACGGGACGATCCCCGGCCCGCTCCTCGAGGTCCGCCCCGGCGACCGGCTGCGGGTGACCGTCCGCAACCGGCTCGACCCGTACGACTCGCGCGGGTGGACGGGCGACCACAACGTCCCGCACGCGCTCGACACGACGAACCTCCACCTCCACGGGCTCGAGATCGTCCCCCACCTGTTCGAGCCGGTCGGCACGGCGGTCCCGACGGCCGAGATGATCGCCGTCCGCCCCGGCGAGGACTACGTCTACGACTTCCAGATCCCGGCGGACCAGCCGGACGGCCTCTTCTGGTACCACCCGCACCACCACGGCTCGACGGCCGTCCAAGCCGTGACGGGCATGGCCGGCGGGCTCGTCGTGCGCGGCGCCGTCGACGAGGTGCTCCGGGAGGCCGGCATCACGCGCGAGGAGTTCCTCGTGTTCAACGACATCGGCCTGTTTCCAAGCGAGCGCGAGGCCGGGCTGTGGGAGTACGAGCCGGCCCAGAACGCCGTCTGGAACACGCTCGACAGCAAGGTCCTCCGCTGGCAGCCGACGGACCCGGCCCACCCGCGGCGCGAGCCGCTGGCTGGCACGATGGTCGACGCGCCCGAGCTCCAGGGCGGGTTCACGACCGGAGACTACAAGCTCCGGTACTACCTCGTCAACGGGCGGCCCGTCTACAAGGAGACGCACCGCGACGCGCCGAAGAGCGAGATGCTCCACCCGCCGGGCTGCGCGGCGGCCGGCATCATGGCGCCGGCCGTCCCCGTCGGCGAGGCCGTCGAGGCGGGCGTCCCCGAGATCCGCGTGCGGCCGGGCGAGGTGTTCCGGCTCCGCCTGCTCAACGCCAACTCGGACTGCCTCATGCCGGTCGTGGTCGAAGGCCACGAGGTCCACGTCATCGAGTACGACGGCGTCAACGTGCCGGCGCCGCGCCGGGTCGGCGTCCGCCCGACGGACCAGCCGTGGTCGGGCGTGCTGACGTACCACTACGACGGCGAGCCGGCAGGGCCCGGCAACAACGCCGCGGCCAACAACGCGCAGCTGGTGCTGGCGCCGGCCAACCGCGCGAGCGCGCTCGTGCGCGCCAGCGCGACGCCGGGGACGTACGACGTCGTCCAGCTGGCGCAGTGCGTCCAGTTCCTCTACAGCGACACGCGCGTGCTGGCCCGGATCGTGGTCGAGGGCGACCCGGTCGAGATGGCGATCCCGGACCGGCTCCCGGTCCCGAGCCGGCACTACCCGCTCGTCACGGCCGACGAGGTCACGCGCGTCCGGCAGGTCACGTTCAGCATGCCGTTCCCGGTCGTGCAGAACCCGATCATCGGGCTCGACTTCCTCATCAACAACAACAACTACGACGAGCGCGCGGTCGCGACGGTCGTCGACGTGGGGACGGTCGAGCAGTGGGAGGTCACGGTGCCCGACGGGACCCACGGCGGCAGCGAGGGGCACCCGTTCCACGTCCACGTCAACTCGTTCGAGGTGGCCGCGATCGGCGGCGTCGCGCAGCCGCCCGGCACCATCCTCGACACGGTCTGGACGGCGCCGAGCACCGAGGTCACGCTCCGCCAGCGGTTCCGCGAGTGGACCGGCAAGTCGGTGTACCACTGCCACATCCTCCCCCACGAGGACACGGGCATGATGCAGAACTTCCTCATCCTCCCGGCCTCGGCCGGCACGCACTGAGATGCCCCCTCCGCACCAGCTCCGGGCCGCCCGCTCGTCGTCGCGCTTCAGCCCGTCGACCGCCGGCCTGCCCGCGCTCGACCCCGTCGACTTCGCGTCCGTCGGCGGCACGGCCCCGACCGTCCTCGACACGCCCGACGACTGGATCCCCGAGGCCGACGCGGTCGTGATCACGTGGGCCGAGGCCGAGTGGGCCGCGCTCCACCACGTGTTCGTCGACCCCGGCGCGACGATGTCGCACGACGCCTCGACGCACGACGACTGGCCCCAGTGGAAGCGGTACAGCCGCGACATGCCGAGCTACGGCGGCCGCGACAGCGAGTCGTGGGACACCTGGGGCCTGACGTGCCTCGTCGAGGTCGGCGGCAAGAAGGTGCTCCTGTTCAAGTCGAACACGCACCTCGACTGGCCCGGGCAGACGTACCTCGAGGACCTCATCCGGCTCCTAAACCAGTACGCCAAGCCCGACCTGCTGCTGTCGATCGGGACGGCCGGCGGCGCCCGCCTCGGCGACCACGTCGGCGCCGTCAACGTGGTCGACGCAGGGACGCTCTACGGCGCGGACCAGACGCCGAGCGACTGGCCGACGTACCGGAGCCCGTGGACGCCCGACTGGGGCACGGTGTCGAAGGACGGGTTCTCGGACCTCCTCGTCGAGATCCCCGCGACGGAGGAGCGCCTGACGGCGCTGGCGGCGGCGTTCGACGCGCACAACGGGACGGACTACGGCCTGGAGACCCTCGACCCGCTCGGGCTCTGCACGCCGACCTCGCCCGTCGTGCTCTCCGACCTCGCGCCCAAGACGCCGCTGCTCACGACCTCGACGTTCGTCGTCGGCACCACGGACGGGGCGTTCGAGGGCTACGCCGTGATCGAGATGGACGACGCCGTGATCGCGGACGTCTGCGTCGGCGACGGCGTCGACTGCGGGTTCGTGCGGAACGTGTCGGACCCGGTCCAGAACGCGGCGCTGCCGACCGAGACGCAGGGCGACTGGGGCAGCGCGGTGTACGAGGTGTTCGGGCTGTACACGAGCGTCAACGGGGCGCTCGTGACGTGGGCCCTCCTCGACGCCTGGGCCGCCGGCTGATGTCTGGCTGTGCCCGCCTCGGCGCCGAGACGGGCACAGCCGATCAGAGCGTGACCGTGTGCCCGCGCGCCGGGCTCCGCACGTCGCCGATCCCCGCCTCGGCGAGCGCGTCGGTGAGGGCCGCCTGCCGCTCGGGGTCGCCGTGGACGAGGAAGACGGTCCGGAGGCGGTCCCGGTCGAGCGCGCCGATGAAGCCCACGAGGCCGGGCTCGTCGGCGTGGGCCGAGAACGTGTTCATGATCTCGACCTGCGCGCGGAGGCGGTGCGGCTGGCCGAAGATCTTGATCTCGTCGCGCCGCTCCACGATCCGCCGGCCGAGCGTGTGCTCGGCCTGGTAGCCCACGATGAGGACCGTGTGCTTGTCGTCCTCGACCGTGTTGCGGAGGTGGTGGAGGATCCGCCCGGCCTCGCACATCCCCGACGCCGAGATGACCACGAACGGCACGCGGAGCCCGTTGAGCTCCTTCGACCGCTGCGCCTCGCGGACGTACTCCAGCCGCTCGAACCCGAACGGGTTGGGGTCGGTCAGCATGTACTCCAGGAGGTCCTTGTCGTAGCACTCGGGGTGCGTCTGGAACACGGCCGTCGCGTTGACCGCGAGCGGGCTGTCGACGAAGACCGGGATGCGGGGAATCCGGTCCTCGTTCCAGAGCTGGTCGAGGTTGTGGACGAGCTCCTGCGTCCGCCCGACGGCGAAGGCCGGGATCACGACGCGCCCGCCGCGCGCGGCCGTCTCGGTGATGATCTCGGCCAACCGCTCCTTGGCCCGGTCCGCCGGCTCGTGCTCCTTGCCGCCGTAGGTGCTCTCCGAGATCAGCCAGTCGACCGGCGGGAGCGGCTGCGGGTCGCGGAGGATGATCCGGCCGGGGTTGCCGAGGTCGCCGGTGAACCCGAGCCGCTTGCCGCCCGGCAGGTCGAGCGTCATCGTCGCCGAGCCGAGGATGTGGCCGGCGTCGCGGTACGTCACCGACACGCCGCCGGGGACCTTGAACGGCGCGTCGTACGGGACGCCGTGGAAGCACCCCATGACGCCCTCGGCGTCGTCGCCGTCATAAAGCGGCTCGACCGGGGGCTGACCCTTCTTGCGGATCTTCCGGTTGAAGAAGTCGGCGTCGGACTCCTGGATGTGGGCCGAGTCGCGGAGCATGATCGCGCAGAGGTCGCGCGTGGCGTGCGTCGCGTAGACGGTCCCGCGAAAGCCGTCCTTGTACAGCTTCGGGAGGAGGCCCGCGTGGTCGATGTGGGCGTGCGAGAGGAGCACGGCGTCGACCGACGCCGGGTCGCAGGGCCACTCGGCGTTGAGCGTCTTGGCCTCGGAGCGGCGGCCCTGGAACAGCCCGCAGTCCAGGAACAGGCGCGTGCCGTCGTCCAGCTCGAGAAAGTGGAGGGAGCCGGTGACGGTCTGGGCAGCGCCCCAGAAGGTGAGGGTCATGGAGGCGGGCGGGCGGAGGTGCGCGGCAACATACCGGGGCCGGGCGGATCGGCTCCGCCGGGCGGCGCTACGTTCCTCCGGTCCGCCCCCACCGCCCATGCCCCGCCTCCTCCGCCTCGGTCTCGTCGTCGCCGCCCTCGCCGCGTCGGCCAGCGCGCAGACGACGCTCCTCCGCCCCGACCGCGTGTTCGACGGCGAGGCGATGCACGAGGGCTGGGCCGTCCTCGTCCGCGCCGACACGATCGCGGCCGTCGGGCCGGCCGGCGCCCTCCGGGCCCCCGAGGCGGACGTGGTCGACCTCGCCGGGACGACGCTGCTGCCGGGCCTCATCGAGGGCCACAGCCACCTCCTGCTCCACCCCTACGACGAGACGGGCTGGACCGAGCAGGTCCTCAACGAGTCGGTCGCCGAGCGCGTGGCCCGCGCCGTCGTCCATGCCGAGGCCGGGCTCCGGGCCGGCTGGACGACCTCGCGCGACCTCGGCTCGGAGGGCGCCGGCTACGCCGACGTCGGGCTCCGCGACGCGATCGCGAAGGGCGTCGTGCCGGGCCCGCGGCTGCTCGTCGCCGGGCCGGCGATCGTGGCGACGGGCTCGTACGGGCCCAAAGGCTTCCGCCCCGACATGGAGGTCCCGCTCGGCGCGCAGGAGGCCGACGGCGCCGACCTCGTCCGCGTCACGCGCGAGCAGATCGGCGGCGGGGCCGACTGGGTCAAGGTCTACGCCGACTACCGCTGGGGCCCCAACGGCGAGGCCCGCCCGACCTTCTCGGAGGCCGAGATCCGGACGATCGTCGAGACGGCGGCGTCCTCGGGCCGCGACGTCGTGGCCCACGCGGCGACGGCCGAGGGGATGCTCCGCGCCGTCCGCGCGGGCGTCCGGACGGTCGAGCACGGCGACGGCGGGACGCCCGAGGTCTGGGCCGCGATGGCCGAGCGCGGCGTCTGGCTCTGCCCCACCCTCGGCGCCGTCGACGCCATCTCGCGGTACGGGGGCTGGGACGGCTCGGAGCCCGCGCCGGCCCGGGTCGCCACGAAGCGCCGCCAGGTCGCCGCGGCCCGCGCGGCCGGCGTGCCGATGTGCGTCGGGAGCGACGTCGGCGTGTTCGACCACGGCGACCAGGCCGTCGAGATGGAGCTGATGGTGGCCTACGGGATGCCGGCGCTCGACGTCCTGCGCGCGGCGACGGCCGGCAACGCCGCGATGCTGCGGATGGAGGGCCGGATCGGGCGCGTCCGCCCCGGCCTGCTGGCCGACCTCGTCGCCGTCGCGGGCGACCCACTGGCGGACGTGTCGGCGCTCCGGGCCGTCCGGTTCGTGATGCAGGGCGGCGCGGTCGTCCGCCGCGACTAGCCCGGCCCGACGGCGTCGACCGGACGGGTGGGCGCGGCCGCGCTGGCGGGTAGGACAAATCTGGCACACGCCCACGCCGTTCTTCCGACGGCGCGGGCCGACGATGGCCGCTGGCGGGGGAGGCGGGCAGCCTGCTCCTTGGGAGTCCCTCTCTCACGCCTCCCTCTGCCTGGATGGACACCCGCTACGCCGGCGCCCGACGCGCCCTCTTCCTCCCGCTTCTCGTCCTGCTCTTCGCCGGGGGCGCCCGCGCGCAGGCCGTGCTCGGCCCCTCGCTCCAGGACGCCCTCTCCGACGCGCTCACCACCGAGCGCCTCCAGGTCATCGTCACGTTCGACGGCGACGGCCCGCTCACGGCGCTCCAGCGCACGCGCCTCGCCGGCCTCGGCGTCGTCGGCGTGACGATGGAGAGCCTCCCCATCGCCGGCGTCCTCGCGACGCCCACCCAGGTCGGGCTCATCGCCGGCCTCCCCGGCGTCCGCTCCGTCTGGCACAACGACCGGCTCGACTACGAGAACGACGGGGCCACGGCGCTCACCGGCGTCGACCGCCTCCGGACCGACCCCGACCTCCGGACCGCGCTCGGCCTCCCGTTCTCGGGCAAGGGCATCGGCGTGCTCATCAACGACTCGGGCGTCGACGGGACGCACCCCGACATCCAGTTCCCGAACCACGTCGTCCAGAACGTCTCGGCCCAGATCAACCTCAACTCGCTCTCGTCGCTCCTCCCGGTGACCTACCTCGAGGGCAACCCGAACACGGACATCGGCGGCGGGCACGGGACGCACGTGGCCGGCATCATCGGCGGGACGGGCGCGCAGAGCGCCGGCCGGTTCGAGGGCGTCGCCCCCGGCGCCGACCTCATCGGCTACGGCTCGGGCGCCGCGCTGTTCATCCTCGACACGATCGGCGGCTTCGACTACGCCCTGACCCACCAGTTCGAGTACAACATCCGCGTCGTGTCGAACTCGTTCGGCAACACGGGCGACGTCGGGACCGACTTCAACCCGGACGACCCGACGAACGTCGCCACGAAGGCCCTCGCCGACCGCGGCGTGGTCGTCGTGTTCTCGGCCGGCAACTCGGGCCCCGGCGAGAGCACGATCACGGGCAACTTCAAGAAGGCCCCGTGGGTCGTGATGGTCGGCGCCGGCGACGACCTCGGCGCGCTCGCCGACTTCTCCAGCCGCGGCCGCGCGGGCACCGGCGGGACGGTCACCGTCGACGGCGAGACCTACGAGTGGGCCGACCGGCCGACGGTCACGGCGCCCGGCGTCGACATCGTCTCGGCACGGGCCTCGCTCGGCGACGGGACGCCCGACACGAGCCTCCCGCCCGGCCAGGCCCCGTTCTACACGTCGCTCAGCGGCACGTCGATGGCCTGCCCGCACGTCTCCGGCATCGTCGCGCTGATGCTCGAGGCCGACCCGACGCTCGACGTCTACGACGTCCGCCGGATCCTCGAGACGACGGCGACCAACATGCCGGGCCGTGAGATCTGGGAGACCGGCGCCGGCTACGTCAACGCGTACGCGGCCGTGGCCCACGTGCTCGGCCAGCCGGCCGGCGCCCGCGCGACGGTCAACGGCTTCCGGACGTTCGACGCGAACGCGCTCCTCGTCGACGGCCCCAGCTTCTCGGCCTCGGTGTTCTTCTCGCCCGTCGGCGAGCCGGAGACCGTGTCGTTCGAGGTGGGCGAGGAGGTGGCGCTCGTGAAGGCCCGCGCGACGGTGCCCGAGAACACCGTGGCGATCGTGCTCACGTCGCCCTCCGGCAAGCGCTACGGCTCGGGCATCACGCTCCCGGTCCTCGGTGAGATCGCGGCCGTCGTGGCGCCCGGCGAGGCCGGGACCTGGACGTACTCCGTGAGCGGGATCGGCGGCGTCTCGGGCCAGGACGTCGACCCGCTCGGCGTGACGAACGGCTCCGCCGTGCCCGGCACCGTCGACGCGACGATCTCGCTCGTGCTGACGGGCGGGTTCGCGGGGATCAACGACCTCGCCGGCCACCCGGCCCGCGGGTTCGTCGAGGCCGCCGTGCTCGACCGGCTCGCCGACGGGCTCTCGGCCACGCGGTTCTTCCCGGACCGCGCGCTCCGCCGCGGCGAGCTGGCCGAGTACCGCGGGAGGGGCGCCGGCGTCCGCCAGCCGGTCCCGTCCGACGTGCCGGCCTTCGGCGACGTCCCGGCCGACCTCCGGCCGGTCGCCGAGGCCGTCGCCGCGCAGGGCGCCGCGCTGAAGGACCAGGCCGGCCACGCGGCCGGGGTCGTCCGCCGCGACGGCGGCGCGGTGGCGCCGGG
>CAXRFJ010000637.1:0-4716 GCA_964229475.1 Rubrivirga sp. | reverse complement strand
ACATGAGTCCGCTCGTCCGGCGGAGTGCCGGCGAGCCGTTCGAGTGCTCCGCCCGGAGGCGGACGCGCAGGATAGACCGTGGCGCGAGCCTCGGCGTAACCTGCGAGACCAAAAATATCCGGAGACCGTGCCAACCCCGCGTCACACCCCGTTCCCCTACGACGTCGCCGCCCTCGGGCTGAGCGACGACGACCGCGCCGCCGCCCATTCGGGCCTGTTCGAAGACTTCGTGGCCATCGTCCGCCGCCTCCGCCGGGAGTGCCCGTGGGACGTCCAGCAGACCCACGACTCGACCAAGCACCTCACCATCGAGGAGGCCTACGAGCTCGTCGACGCCATCGACGCGGGCGAGCCCGACGAGGTCAAGAAGGAGCTCGGCGACCTGTTCCTCCACGTCCTCTTCCACGCCCACATCGCCGAGACCGACGGGACGTTCGATCTCTCGGACGTAATGCGGGCCGAGATGACGAAGCTGGTCCGCCGCCACCCGCACGTGTTCGGGGACGAGGTCGTGGGCGGGACGGGCGACGTGCTCCGCAACTGGGAGGCCATCAAGCGCGCCGAGCGGGCCGAGGCGGGGCAGGACGAGCGGGCGCCGTCGGCGCTCGACGGCGTGCCGGACGCGCTCCCGGCGCTCCTCCGCGCCGAGCGGGTCCAGGAGAAGGCCGCCGCCGTCGGGTTCGACTTCCCGACGGCCGAGGACGCCTGGGACAAGGTCCGCGAGGAGGCCGACGAGGTCCGCGCCGCGGCGACCCGCGACGAGCTGGAGGACGAGGTCGGCGACCTCCTGTTCGCCGTCGTCAACTACGCGCGGCTGCGGGGCGTCGTGCCGGAGACCGCGCTCCGGCGGACGGTCGCGAAGTTCTCGCGGCGGTTCCGCGCCGTCGAGGCCGGCCTCGGGGACCGGCTCGCCGAGGCGGGGCTGGAGGAGATGGACGCGGCGTGGGACGCAGCCAAGGCCGACGAGCGTCAGTCGTCCTGAAGGTCCGGCAGGCGGTCGATGCCCAGGAAGTCCGCGGCGCTCCCCGCCGAACCGAGCCCGAGCACGAGGCGCCCGAAGGGCTTCGCGAGCTGGGCGTAGAACTTGACGGAGTACAGGAGGAGCGGCTTGTGCGTGACGACGAGGGTCGTGCTCCCCACGAGGGCCTCCTGCGTGCGGCGTTCGAGGTCGATCAGCTTGGGGATGTCGCCGGGGAGGATCTCGACCGTCGGGGAGAAGCGGACGTCCCAGACCTCCGTGAAGCCGGCGCGCCAGTCGGCGTCCGTGGCCAGCGCGAGGCCCGCCTCGAGGATCGTGTCGACGGTCACCCGGCCCCGCGGCTGGATCAGGCCGTAGCGCTGGTCGGGGAGGACGGCGACGTAGTCGAGCAACAGGGGACACCGAGACAGGGGGCCTTCGACGCCCAGGGGGGCGGAACGGTTGCGGACGAGGTGGGGAGGGCCGTCGGGCGCCGCACGAAACGCGACGAGCCAGCCATCTGGCCATCGGGCCCCGCGTCGGTGCGGTCGGGGGCGCATCCCGACGGGGTGGGGCGGGTGAAGCTGACGCGGAGGTCCGGATCCGCGGCGAAATCTCCGCTATCCTCTCGGGCGTCATTCGCCTCCGGACTGCCGGCGGCAGCTCTCGTCTCCCCGGCTCCATGCGCTCGCTCCGTCTCGTTTGTCTCGGCCTCCTCGTGGGGGCCACCCCGTCCGTCGTCTCGGCGCAGACGTGCTCGTCCGCGACGGCGACGCCGGTCACGGTCCGCCAGATCAACGCGGTCCCGCAGGCGAACATCGACCAACTGGAGGCCGCGGGCGACGCCGTGACGCCGGACCAGATCCAGGCGCTCCTGACCAGCGACCTCGAGGGGGCCTGCGTGACGTTCACGGCCGTGCTCCTGACCGACCCGCTCCTCTCGGGCCTCGCCAGCCTCAACTCGGACGGCATTCCGTATCGGGTCCACACCTTCGTTCGCGACGTGGCCGCCGCGGTGGACGGCGTGGCGGGCATGGGCATCCAACTCACCGATGCGCGGGGCGACGGTGAGATCCAGCAGTACTTCCCTGGGGACGAAATCGTCGTCACAGGCGTCGTCGCACCGTTTCGGGGAGGCGGAGGGGTCGCCATGCAGGTCGACGTGGTCGGCCTCGAGGGGACCGGGAGCGTCTACGGGGCTGGCGACCCGCTCCGCCAGCCGGTCGAGGTGTCGATCGACGGCTTCCACGATGTGGTGGGGTCGGGGGCGTTCAGCACGCAGATCGACTGGACCGGGTACGCGGAGTGGACGGGGCAGTACGTCCGCCTGGAAAACCTCAACGTGGCGCGGAGCGTGGAGAGCGGCGGCCGTGTCGATGCTCTGTTCACCGACAGCTTTTGGTGGCCGCCTCAGATCAACCTCTTCGACACGTCGGTCTGCTTCCGGAACGACCGGGGCGAGGACTACTTCCCCAACGGGGGTGCCCCAGACTGCATCGCCGACACGTTCGCACTCCCGGACTCGAGCGTCATCCACGTCCAGGGGTTCCTGACGTTTCAGGGCGACGATGGCGGGTTCGGCTATTCAGGTCCGGGGCGGGCCAACTTCGTCGTCCACCCGTTCGATGCGTCCGATCTGGAGGTCGTCTCCGCGCCTCCGAACGTTTCTCCCGGGCCTCTGCAGCTGGCCACCGCGTCGGGAGGGCTGACCATTTCTGCGACCGTCGCACCCGGTCCGACGGGAAGCCCGATCACGGCCGTCGAAGCGGTCGTGTCCGGAATCGGAGCCCCGAAGCACGTCCCGCTCACGCACGTGGGGGGAGACGTCTACGAAGGGGTGGCCACGGGTCTCGTCGCCGGTCACCACGTGACGTACCGGGTGTCGGCTTGGGACGAGTCCGGGGCGAGGGCCCACACCGAACTCGTATCCCGCTTCGTGGTCGAGGGCCCGATCTCGACGGTTCAAGACGTCCAGGCGACGCCATTTCCACAGCAGTTCCCCAACACGGGCCTCTCGGGCCCGAGCGGCGTGACGACAGAGGCGCCGGTCCCGTTCGATCTCAGCGCGACCGTTCAGACCGCGTTCCAGGCCGAGGGCCAGTTCTTAGTGACGATCCAGGACGACCCGGACTTCGGCGCGTTCTCCGGGGTCTGGGTCTCGTTTGGCGCGACCGATCCCGAGCTGTCGCCAGGGGACCGAATTCTCGTGACCGAAGCGCGAGTCGAGGAGGTCCTCGACGTGACGCGGCTCGTCGACGTCACATTCACGACGACGGGGAGCGGGGACCCGCTCGGTGAGAAGGTGGTCCCTACCGACTATCTCGCCAGCCGGTGGTGGTCCGAGCAGCACGAGGGGGTGCTCCTCGCCTTCGAGGACGTGACCGTGACGTCCACCAACGCCGATGCTCCGGAGGGGCCGTTCGGGGAGTTCATCGTCACGAGCACCGGGGCGACCTACGGGGTGCGCGTCGATGACTACTCGGACGCCGTCTCCTACCCGGGCGACGACCCCTCCTCCCGGTACGAAGTGGGAGACCCGATGGGCGTCGTGCGCGGGCCGGTCTATTTCTCGTTCGGGACGTACAAGCTCGCGCCGCCGTCGTTCGCCGACATCGACCCCTCGATTACGAGCGTCGTGGTGGACGGCCCGCGCGGGAGCCGCTTTCTCGGCCCGCCCGCCTCGGGCATCACGGTCGACGACCTGGCGGCCCAGAACCTCGTCCGCGGCGTGCTCGGCTACTACCCGGCCGCGACCCCGCCGAACCTCTGGACGCGCTACGACGCCGAGGCGGCCGAGTGGGTCGTGTCGGAGGGGACCGGCGAGGTCCTCGAACTGGGCCGCGCCTTCCGGTGGTTCTTCTACGACCGGGCCGTGGGCAACCCGGACGTGTCGCGCTCGGTGGAGCTCCCGTTCACGCTCTCGACGGAGCGGCCCGCGAACACCGACGACGTCACGCTCGAGCTGGTGACGGGCGGGACCCGGTTCAACCACCTCGCGAACCCGTTCGCCCAGCCGCTCGACCTGACCGGGATCGGAACGTGGCCGGGCGCCGAGAACCTCGCGCCGGCGCCGATTCAGGTCTACGACCCGGTCGCGAGGGCGTGGGTCGACGCGCCGGCGAGCGTCGGGCCGTGGGAGGCGTTCCGGGTCCGGGCCAAGGGCCCGCGGCTGAACGGCCAGCCGCGGACGCTCACGATCCCGGCCTCGGCCCTCGCCCCCACCAGCGCGCGGGCGCGACGGGCGGCCCCGCCAGCGGCGCTCGACGCCGCGGCCGAGGCCGTGCGGGAGGTCGCGCTGGCGCCCGTGGCGCCGAACCCGACGGCGGGCCCGGCGCGGGTCCGGTTCGCGGTGCCGGAGTCCGGCCCGGTCCGGCTGGCGGTCTACGACGTCCGGGGCCGCGAGGTCGCCGCCCTGGTCGACCGCGTGGTCGAGGCGGGCCGGCACGAGGCCCCGCTCGACGCGGGCCGGCTCGCGCCGGGCGTGTACGTGGTGCGGCTGGAGGCGGCCGGGACCGTGCTCACGCGGCGCGCGACGGTCGTCCGGTAGCGGCTAGAGCGCCTCCTTCGTGCTCGGCAGGCGGTCGCCCGTGGCGTCGCGGGCGACCGCCTGGCGGAGCGCGCGGGCGGCGGCCTTGAAGAGGGCCTCGATCCGGTGGTGGTCGTTCCGCCCGCGGAGCACGTCGAGGTGGAGCGTGAGCCGGGCGTGGGGGGCGGCGCTCCGCCCGGCGTGCGCGCCGAGCGCGGGGGCGAGGGCGCCG
>CAXRFJ010000636.1:0-2774 GCA_964229475.1 Rubrivirga sp. | reverse complement strand
GCGCGGGGACCGGCCCGTCCTCGGCCCAGCGGTGTGCGGGGCACCAGCCGCCGACGTCCAGCCCGAGCGCCAGCGCGGCGTCGAGCGCAGCGCGGTCGACCCCGCTCTGGCCGCCGGAGACGATCGTGAGGGCCATGGATGTCGCGATTGTGTGGCGTTGCCGTCACGGCCCGGGACGCGGCACGGGAGTTGAACGATCCGCACCCGTCCCCCGTTTGTCAGACTCGCCCCTCCCCCCCCTGACTCACTCGGTACTCTCCCGCCCCCGCCTCCTGCTGGCGCTCGCCGTCGCCGTCCTCGTGGCCGGCCAGGCCCAGGCCCAGACGTCGCCCGAGGCGGTCGCCCGGCGGCTCCAGGACCGCTACGGCCAGCTCTCCTCGCTCCGCGCCTCGTTCGTGCAGACGGCCGGCGGCCAGCAGCTCCGCGGCACGCTCTCCGTCCGCCGCGACGCGTTCCGGCTCGACCTCGGCGACCAGGTCCTCGTCACCGACGGCGGCACGCTGTGGTCGTACTCCCGGGCCGACGAGCAGGTCGTCGTGCAGGACTACGAGCCCGCGCGCGTCGGCTTCTCGGTCGGCCAGCTCTTCACCGACTACCTCGAAGTGTTCCGCGTGACGGGCGCCACGAAGGCCACGATCGGCGGCGTCCAGCACGACGTGCTCACGCTCCGGCCGCGCCAGTCGGGCATGTCGGTCCGCGACGCGACGCTCTACGTCCGGTCGTCCGACGCCGTCCCGACGCGCGTCCGCGTCCACGACACCAGCGGCGGCACGCTGGCCTTCGACCTCCGCGACGTCCAGCGGAACGTGTCGCTGCCGGCCCCGACGTTCCGCTTCAGCGCGCCGTCGGGCACCGAGGTCGTCGACCTCCGCTGATCCTCACGGACGAACCCTCCCACCACAGCGACGTTGGGCCCGGGACCGCCAGTGCGCGGCCCGGGCCCACGCGCGTTCATGACCGACCGGACGAAACGTCTCCTCTCGCTCTTCCTGAGCCTCGGCCTGGGCGCGCTGCTCCTGTGGCTCGCCCTCCGCAACGCCGACCTCGGCGCCGTCGCCAGCGCCCTCGCCGACGGCGAGTGGGGCTGGATGGTGCCGTTCGTCGGCGTCGGCCTGGCGTCGGTCGCGCTGCGGGCGTGGCGCTGGGGGATGCTCATCGACGCGCTCCCGGGCCGGGCCGCGCGCACCCCGCTCGCGCTGACCTCGGCGTCGGTCGCCATCGGGTACCTCGTCAACTACGCGGCGCCCCGCCTCGGCGAGGTCGCCCGGACGGCGAACGTGTCCCGCCGGGCGGACGTCCCGTTCACGGCCGTGCTCGGGACCGTCGTCGCCGAGCGGATCCTCGACGTGATCATGCTGGCGGTCGCGCTGCTGTCGGTGCTCCTGCTCTACGGCGACCGGGTGGGCGGCATCCTCGGGCAGGCTCGGGAGACCGTCGCCGGCGTGCTCGACGTCCCGCTGTGGGCCGTCGGCCTCGCGGCCGTGCTGATCGCGGGGCTCGGGGCCCTCGCCGTCGGGCTCGTCCTCCGCCGCAGCGGCCGGGTCGGGGCGCTCCTCGCCCAGTTCCGCGACGGCCTCGCGTCGGTGACGCGGACGGGCCGGCCGGGCCTCGTGGTGCTCTCGACCGTGCTCCTCTGGCTGAGCTATGGGCTGATGTCGGACCTCCCGTTCCGCCTCCTGGGGATGGACGCCGCGTACGGGCTCGGGCCGGTCGAGGCGTGGGCCGTGATGGCCGTCGGCGGGATCGGGATGGCGCTGCCCGCGCCGGGCGGGACCGGCTCGTTCCACTACGCGACCGTCCAGGCGCTGACGCTCTTGTTCGGCGTGGCCGTCACGCCGGCCGCCACCTACGCGATCCTCGTCCACGCGGCGGGCGTCGTGTTCTACTGCGTGCTCGGCGTGCTGGCGGTCGCGCTCCAGGGCGCGTCGCTGCGCACGCTCACCCACACCGAGGGCCCCGTCGCCGAGGCGGAGGCCGTCGAGCCGTGAGCGGAAAAGCGATCGCCGCCGGCCTCCTCGGCCTGGGGGGCCTCGCGGCCGGGGGCTGGCTCCTGCTCCGCGAGACCGGCGCCGTCGGCGAGAGCGTCCACCTCGCCGACGCGACCGCGGTGACCGTCGACACGGCCTCGGTGCGGGGCCGGCGCGTCGAGGTCTCGCTCGACGGGACCGTCGCCCAGATTGGCCCGGGCGCCGACGTCTGGCTCGATACCGGCCACGACGCGGTCGCCCTCCGCTTCCCCGAGGCGGGCGGCGTCGAGGTCGAGGACCGGCTGCTCGCGGTCGGGCACCTCCGGGCGTGGCGCGGGCGCCGCTGGGTGGCCGTCGAGTCGTGGGTCCGGGTCGAGACGGCCGTCCGGCCCCCGTCGGCGACGGGGCTCTAACCATTCAGTCCCGCCTGGCGACCGTTCGGGCAGTGCACGCGGGTTGCCCCCCGGGTCCGTGGCTACCGTCGTTGCAGACACACCGACAGCCCCCGCGTCTCCATGGAGATCACCTCCGACTTCAACCCCCTCGGCGACCTCGTCCCCGACGAGATATATCAGGTGCTCGAGGAGCACAAGCTGCTCAACGAGAAGGGCGTCCGGGACTACAAGATCCGGAAGCAGTTCAAGTCGATGCGGAACCAGGACGTCCCCGCGTATGAGGCGATCGAGGAGCTCCGGGAGCAGCACCCCTATCTCCAGTTCGACACGATCCGCAAGATCGTCTACGGCCTCCGGCGTCGCTCCTAGTCCAAGCACGCCCGGGCGCGCGGCCCTCCTCCACCGCGCGCCC
>CAXRFJ010000635.1:0-13945 GCA_964229475.1 Rubrivirga sp. | reverse complement strand
AGCCGAACGTGTGGGGCGTCCGCGACCTCCACGGGCTCGTGTGGGAGTGGACCGACGACGTCGCGAGCGCGCTCGTGACGGCCGACTCGCGCCAGAGCCGCGACGCGAACAGCCGGCGGTTCTGCGCCGCCGGCGCCGTCGGGGCCTCCGACTTCGAGGACTACGCGGCCTTCCTCCGCTACGGGTTCCGCGGCGGCCTCGAGGCCCGCTACGCCGTCCCCAACCTCGGCTTCCGCCTCGCCGCGGACCTCTAGCCCTCCGTCCCATGACCCGCCTCGTCCTTCTCCTCCCCGCCCTCGCGCTCGCCGCCTGCCAGTCGGCCGCGCCGCCCGCCCCCGGCGGGGACGCCGCCGGGGACGGCACTCTCTCCGACGCCTCCGTGTACCACGTCGACGCGGTGTGGGGGACCGACGCCGGGGAGACCGTCACGCTCGCGGACCTCCGCGGCGGGCCGGTCGCCCTCGCGATGGTCTACGCCGACTGCGGGACGGCCTGCCCGATGATCGTCCACGACATGAAGCGGATCGGCGAGGCCGCGGGCGTCCCGCTCCGCTACGTCCTCGTCACGCTCGACCCCGCGCGCGACACGCCGGAGAAGCTCCGGGCCTTCCGCGCCGTGCACGGGATGGGCGACGAGTGGACGATGCTCCGCGGCACGGACGACGACGTCCGGACGCTCGCGGCCGTCCTCGGCGTCCGCTACCGGTCCGACCCGAACGGGACGATCGCGCACGCGACCCTCATCACGCTCCTCGATGCGGGCGGCGACGCCGCCGCCCGGCAGGAGGGGCTGGGGGCGGACCCCGCTCCGGCGGTCGCCGCCCTCACCACCGACTCCTAACCCGGCCCCACGGCCACCCTCACCCACCCCCCACCGTCATGATGACCCCCCGCATCCCCACGCTCGCGCTCGCCTTCGGCCTCGCCCTCTCCGCCTGCGGCGACGGCGACGCCCCGGTCACCGAGACCGCCCCCGCGCCCGCTCCGGTCGCCGAGACCTCCACGGCGCCCGCGCCCGCTGAGGTCGCCGCCGAGGTGGCGCCGTACGACGGGCCGGCCTTCGAGGCCACGATCACGCCGGTCGGCGAGCTGATGGAGTACGAGCAGAAGGAGATCACCGTGCACCCCGGCCAGACCGTCCGGCTCACGTTCACGAATACGGCGACCAACCCGGCCATGAGCCACAACGTCGTCGTCCTCGCGATGAACGCGAGCGTGAACGACGTGGGCCAGGCGGCGATGAGCGCGGCCGACACCGACTACATCCCGGCCGGCTTCGACGACCAGATCCTCGCGCACACGACGATGGCGGCCCCCGGCGAGACCGTCACGGTCGAGTTCACGGCCCCGGCCGAGGGCGAGTACACGTACATCTGCACGTTCCCCGGCCACTACATGATGATGCAGGGGACGATGCGCGTCGTCGCCGCCTAGCTCCGTCCGACGTCCGGGCGGGTGGTCCCACCACGGCCCGCCCGGGCGCCCCCCGCTCGAACGAGATGCCCGCCCCCCCCGACATCGACACCGAGGCCGACGTCCGCGCGGTCGTCCACGCCTTCTACCGCGACATGGAGGCCGACCCCGTGCTCGGCCCGTTCTTCGCCGGGCTCGACTGGGAGGCGCACCTGCCCAAGATGTGCAGCTTCTGGTCGTCGGTCGTGTTCCAGACCGGCGCCTACCGGGGCCGGCCGTTCGACCCCCACGCCCGGATGCCCGGCCTGAGCCGGGCGCACTTCGCGCACTGGGTCGGCCGGTTCCACGGGACCGTCGACGGGCTGTATGCCGGCCCGCGGGCTGACCTCATGAAGGCGCGCGCCGAGCAGATCGCGGGCGTGTTCCAGGTCAAGCTCGGCCTGTGGCCGACGCTCAGCGCCGCATGAAACGCTCTGCCGCCCTCGAACCGCTCTCGCACGACCACCACGCGGGGCTCGCCTTCGTCGCCCGTCTTCGGAAGGCGCGACGCGCGGGCAACGACCCCTCGCCGCTGGCGGTCGAGGTCGCGGCGTTCTGGCGCGACCACCTCGTCCCCCACTTCGAGGAGGAGGAGGCCTTCGTGCTCCCCGTCCTCGACGACGGCGCCGCGCCGCTGGCGGCCCAGATGGTCGAGGAGCACCGCCAGATCCGCGCGCTCGTCGAGCAGGTCGCGGCCGAGGCCCCGTCGTGGGACGGCCCGCTCGGTGCCGTCGCCGACGCGCTCGCCGCCCACGTCCGCTTCGAGGAGCGCGAGGCCTTCCCCGCCGCCGAGCGGCTGGCCGCCGACCTCGACCGCCTCGGGGACCAGATCCGCGAGGCCCACGGCTCCCGTCCACCCACCCCGTAGACCCATGACCGCCACTCCTCTCGCCACCCAGACCGTCGGCGACCTCGTCGCCGAGGATTACCGCCGCGCCGCCGCCCTCAAGCGGTTCGGGATCGACTTTTGCTGCGGCGGGAAGGTCTCGCTCGAGGCCGCCTGCCGGAAGAAGGGCGTCACCCTGGACGACGTGGCCGAGGCCCTCGCCGCCTCCGACGCCCACGGCGTCGCCACGCTCCCGCGCGTCGCGGCCTGGCCCCCGTCGTTCCTCGTCGACTACGTCGTCCACGAGCACCACACCTACGTCCGCGAGACGGTCCCCGTGCTCCGGGCGTTCACCGAGAAGGTGGCCCGCGTCCACAAGTCGGAGCGGCCTGAGTTGGTCGAGATCGCGAATCTCTTCGGCTGTGTGGCCGACGACCTAGAGACGCACATGACGTCGGAGGAGGACGTCGTCTTCCCCCGCATCAAGGCGCTGGAGGCGGGGCGCGCGGACGGCGGCCCGGCGCTCCGCGACCTCGTGGACGAGATGGAGGCCGAGCACGACGAGGCCGGCCGCCTGATGGCCGAGATCCGGCGCCTGAGCGCGGACTACACGCCGCCCGAGGGCGCCTGCAACACGTACCGCGCGGCGTTCGCGAAGCTGGAGGAGTTCGAGGACGACCTCCACCGGCACGTCCACCTCGAGAACCACGTGCTCTTCCCGAAGGCGCTCGCCCTGGAGGACCGCCAGCCGACCGCGGCCTAGCCCCGTGGACGTCCCCGAACCGACGCCCCTCACGCTCGCCGCTGGCCTCCGGTCCGTGGTCGACCCCGAGGTCGGCCTCGACATCGTCGATCTCGGGCTGATCTACGACCTCCGGGTCGAGGGCGGCGAGGCCACGGTCCGGCTTACGATGACGACGCCGGCCTGCCCGATGTCGAACCTCCTCCGGCGGCAGGTCGGCGGCGTGCTCCAACGGACGCCCGGGCTCCGCCGCGGCGTCGTCGAACTCGTGTGGGACCCGCCGTGGTCGCCGGAGATGGTGGAGCCCGAGGCGCGCGACGCGCTGCTCGGAGCGGGCCGCCCCGGCGTGCCCTGGTGGCCGTCGAGGACGGCGGCCCGGGGCCCTCGTCCCTCGCTCCGCGACCGTCTCCGGACACTCTTCCGTCGCGCCGAGCGCGGCTGACCCCATCCCGCCCCCACTCTCGCTCGACCCCGGCCCTCTTCATGGACTACACCCTCATCCCCGACCTCGCCCGCCGCGCCGCCGAGCTCGCCGAGGACGGCGACCCGAGCGAGCACGTCCAGGGCCGCGCCCTCTACACGGACGACCACGTGAAGGTGCTGGCGTTCCCGTTCGAGGCCGGGCAGGCGCTCCCCGAGCACACGTCCCCGCACCCGGCCATGCTCCACTTCCTGAGCGGCGAGGCCGACGTCACGCTCGGCGAGGACGCCGTCGAGGCGCGGGCGGGGGCATGGGTCCACCTCGCGCCGAGGGTGCCGCACAGCATCCGCGCGCGGACGGACGTGCTCATGCTCTTGATCATCCTCCGGTCGGTGCGGTGAGCGACGCGCCTGCCCGCCCCGTCGCTCCCGTCGTGGCGGACCGCCCGTGGACCCGGGCGCCCCTCCTCGCGCTCGGCGCGCTGGCGCTGGGGGCCGGGCTGTGGACAGGCCTCGCCCGCCTCGGGTGGTCGATGGGGGGCGTGCGGCCGTCGCTGGCGCGCCTCCACGGGCCGCTCATGGTGTGCGGGTTCCTCGGGACGCTGATCGGACTGGAGCGGGGGGCCGCGCTGGGGCGGCGGTGGGCGTATGCGGCCCCGGTGTTGACGGGCCTCGGCGGCGTGCTCCTCGTCGCGGGCGTGGGGGCGTGGCCCGGGTCACTCTTGGTGACCGCGGGGAGCGCGGTCCTCGTCGCCGTCTACGCGGCCGTCCTCCGCCTCCAGCCCCAGCCGTTCGCCGTCGTGATGGCGCTGGGGGCGCTCGTGTGGCTCGTGGGGAACGCGTCCTGGCTCGGGGGGGCGGCCGTGGCCCGCGTCGTGCCGGCGTGGCTGGGGTTCCTCGTGCTCACGGTCGCGGGGGAGCGGCTGGAGCTGAGCCGGGTGCTGTCTCACGGGCCGCACGTCGAGCGGCTGTTTCTGATTCTGACGGGCGGTCTCGCGGTATTCCTCCTGGCTGCGGCCGTCGCGCCAGAGGCGGGGTGGCGCCTCGTCGGCGCGGCGCTCGTGGCGCTGGCGGCGTGGCTCGTCCGCTACGACGTGGCCCGGCACACGGTCCGCGGGTCCGGCCTCCCGCGGTACGTGGCCGTCTGCCTCCTCGCGGGGTACGCGTGGCTCGCCCTCGGCGGCGCCCTCGCGGTGGCCGTCGGCCTCCCACCGGGCGGGCTCGTCTACGACGCCGTGCTCCACGCCGTCTTTGTGGGGTTCGTGTTCTCGATGATCTTCGGCCACGCGCCGATCATCTTCCCCTCCGTCCTGGGCGTGCCGGTCGCGTACCGGTCCGGGCTCTACCTCCCGCTCGCGCTCCTCCACGGCTCGCTCGCGCTCCGCCTAGTGGGCGACCTCGGCGGGCCGGTCGGCCTGCGCCAGTGGGGCGGGCTCCTGAGCGCGGCGGCCATTCTCCTCTTCCTCGTGGCCACGGCCGTCGGCACCGCCGCCGAGGTCCGGAGGTCCACCGTCCTTTCGGCCTGACCCCGCATCCAGGCCGGCGGACGTCTCCGCCAGCCGCTCGACCCGTCCCTCATGTCCACCCCGACCCGCCCCGACGACGCCCGCGCCCTGCTCCCCGACTCCCAGGTTCATCTGGACCGGGCGCGGGAGCTGCTGGACGCGTCGCCGCCCGCCTACGCCGAGGCGCTCGACCCCGTCCTAGAGTCGGCCCGCACGTCGCTCCTCGCGCACCTGGCGTGGTACGGCGCCGCTCCCGAGGCCGAGGCCCCGCTCGCCGCGTTGGCGGAGCGGGCCGTCCGGTGCGGGCCTCGGCGGCGTCCGCGCTGCGATCCGGGGGTGTGGGGCCCCTCCGGTCCGTGTCGCTTCGCCCCGCGTCGGGAGCGACGGGGTCGCTGGCTGGGGGAGCGTAGACCACCCACGACCGCCAATGTCGACGGGCGTAGAGGACCGCCCCTACGGCCAGGGCGATGGGCAGGACGATCGCGAGGAGGGTCAGGGCGCTGAGGGCGGCGTAGAGGGGGGTCGGCACGGCGAGAGAGATCGGGTCGGGGGGCTCGACGGCAGGCGTCGGGGGCTAGAGGACGACCGTGCCCCGCGGTGGCCGCGCGGCGCGTCCGACCCCGCGGAGGCGCTCGCCCACCTGCCAGGCGAGGACGTAGAAGGAGAAGAAGGCTGCGAGGCCAGCGGCTTCGAGGACCTGCGGGAGGGAGATCGACATGGCGAGCGAGGGGGAGCGGGTGGCGGGGGGCGTCGACGGGCCGTTGCTCTGGGGCCCCCAAGACCGGCAGCGCCTCCGCGTCGGCCGAGGTCCGGGGGCGTGCGCCCGGGGGGTCACGGGGGCGTGAGTCGCGGGGAGGGCTCGTCATCGGTGGGGGGGGGCGCTGGGGTGTGTGTCGTGTAGCGCCGGAGATCGCTATTCGTTTCATCTATTGTTTTCATGACGCGACAACCTTTGGTTATCGGACGGCCACCCCGCTTCCCCCGCGCGACCGAGCGCCCCCCGACGCCGAGGGGCGCTCCCACACGGCGCGCCCGGGGCGCGCGCCCTCCCTGTGGCCCTCGGCCTCGGAGGGCGCGGCGCCCGAGGGTGTCGGTCAGCCCTCGGGCGTGTAGAGGACCGCGCCCTCCGGGAGGTCCGCCGCCGCGGCGCGCGCGACCTCGGCCGCGAACGCCCGGACGAGCTGGCGGCGCACGAGCGTCGCCGCGTAGACGAGCCGGACGGTCCGGCTCGGGGCCGGGGCCCGGAACGGGCGGACCGAGGCGGGCGCGTGGGACCCCTGCCCCTGGACGGCCAGCCACGGGAGGAGCGTCATCCCGTAGCCGCGGTCGACGATCCGCTGGAGCGTCTCGAGGTTGCCGCTCTCGAACTGGACGGCCTTCGCGTCGGGCCGCCCGGCCGCGCCCCGCGCGAGAAGGTCGAGGGCCTGATCGCGGAAGCAGTGGCCCTCGCGCATGACCCACACGTCGTCCGGGCTGAGGTCCTCGACGCCGATCGCGTCCTGGTCGTAGAGCCGGTGGCCCGGGGCCACGTAGCCCACGAGCGGCTCCTCGAAAAGCGGGACCTCCTCGACCCCGCGTACGGTCGGGGGCGTCGCTACGAGCCCGGCGTCCAAGAGGTCGCGGCGGACGTGGTCCGAGATCGTCTCGGCGACGAGCTCCTCGAACACCAGCTCGACGCCGGGGTAGCGCCGGGCGAACGGGCCGATCACGAGCGGGATGAGGTAGGGCGCGAGCGTGGACAGGATGCCGACGCGGAGCTCGCCGGCCAGCTCGCCCGTCGCCTCGCTCACGAGGTCCTCCAGCCGCTCGGCCTCAGCGAGGACCTGGCGCGCCTGGGCGACGACGGCGCGGCCGACCTCCGTCGGCTCGATGGGATGGGCCGCCCGGTCGAACAGGACCACGCCGAGCTCGGCCTCGAGCTTCTGGAGACCGGCGCTGAGCGCGGGCTGCGTGACGTGGCAGGCCTCGGCGGCCCGGCCGAAGTGGCCGTGCCGGTCGAGGGCGACGGCGTAGGTGAGTTGGAGGAGGGTCACGTTGATAAAGATCGGTTATCGCAGGATGAAAACAAGCGATTGGACTAATGATCCCGGGGTGCCGAACCTGCCTCCAGCCTGGCGCTCCGCCCGGCCCGGGCCCCGCCCGGTCTCCCCATCTCGACCACCCGTCCCCGCCGCCCCGGGGGGGCGGGGGCCCCGCGCCCCGGCCCCCACGGCGGGTCCCACCCCGACGGGCCGCGAGTTCCCCGCAGCCATGTCCACGCGCCCCCTTACGCTGACCGCCCCCGACCGCGCGCTGCTCGGTCAGATTCTGTCGTCCCGCGCGCCCACGGGCGATGAGGCCCGCACGCTCGCCGACCTCGTCGTGGGGATGAGCGAGGCCGTGACCGTCCCCTCGGCCGAGGTCCCCCGTACCGTCGTCACCCTCAACTCGCGCGTCCGCGTCCGCCCGCTCGGGACCGACGGCGCGCGGGAATTCACGCTCGTCGTGCCAGGGCAAGCCGACGTCCAGCGCGGTCGGCTCTCCGTGCTCACCCCGGTGGGCGGCGCGCTCCTGGGCCGCCGCGAGGGCGACGTCGTGACCTGCGACGCGCCGGCCGGCCGGGTCCACTACAAGATCGAGGCCGTCCTGTACCAGCCCGAGGCCGACGGCCTCGCGGCCGCCGCCTGACGCCCCGAAGGACCCCACCAGCGGACCGGGCCATGCTCCACCCCGCCTTCCTCATCGCCGCCGCCGTCAACGACGAGGGGGTCGTCGAGCTCCCCGCCGCCGGGGGCGGCACGGCCTTCCCCATCGCCAGGGCGCACTTCGCCCCCGACGACCGCGGCGGGTTCGCCCAACGCGTCGTACCCGCCGTTGGTCAGGGCGGCAGGTGGGAGCCCCTCGACATGGGGTTCTTCGCGCGCTGCCTCGGGCTCGCCCTCGGCGCCCTCACGCCCGACCTCTTCGCCGTGCGCGGCGTCGGCGCGGTGGGCCAGTCGCGGGGCCGTCTGGCCCGGCAGGACCCGGCCTCCGAGGAGGCCCGTCTCCACGCCCTCCGCACGGCGTTCCTCGTCCACCTCGCGGCCTACGAGGGCCGCCTCGTCTAACCGGCCCCGCGTCGCGACGCCGAGTCCCCGTTCGTCCCCCGCTTTCCATGTCCACCTGGCTCTCCGCCCCCCCCTCGCCCCCCGAGGAGCTCAACCCGTTCGCCATCGCGCAGGCCCAGTTCCACGCGGCCGTCCGGTACCTCCCGGACCTCGCGCCCGGGCTCATCGAGTTCCTCGTCCGTCCCGAACGCCTCATCACGGTCGAGTTCCCGATCGAGACGGCCGACGGGCAGGTCCAGAACTTCGTCGGCCACCGGGTCCTCCACAGCAGCATCCGCGGGCCGGGCAAGGGCGGGATCCGGTTCCACCCCGACGTCACGGCCGACGAGGTCCGCGCGCTCGCGGCGTGGATGACGTGGAAGTGCGCCGTCGTCGACGTCCCGTTCGGCGGAGCCAAGGGCGGCGTCTGCTGCGACCCGTCCGAACTAACGGAGTCCGACCTCCGGCGGATCACGCGGCGGTTCGTGTCCCAGCTCGGCGACGCGCTCGGGCCGTTCGTCGACGTCCCCGCCCCCGACGTCAACACGAACGCCCGGACAATGGCGTGGGTCTACGACACCTACGCCATGATGCACCCGGGCGAGAACAACCTCCCCGTCGTGACCGGCAAGCCGGTCGACATGGGCGGCTCGCTCGGCCGCGCCGAGGCGACCGGCCGCGGCGTCCTCTTCGCCTGCCAGCGGGCGCTCGCGCGGGGCGTGGTCGACGGGCTCGGCTCGCTCGACGGGGCGACCGTCGCCGTCCAGGGGTTCGGGAACGTCGGCGCGACGGCGGCCCGACTCTTCGCCGAGGCCGGTGCGCGCGTCGTGGCGATCAGCGACGTGACCGGCGGGCGATACAACCCCGACGGGATCGACATGGACGCCGCCCTCGCCCTCCGCGACGCGACGGGGTTCGTCGACGGGCTCGAGGGCACCGAGCCGATCTCGAACGACGACCTGCTGGCGCTCGACGTCGACGTCCTGGTGCCGGCCGCGCTCGAGAACCAGATCCGCGCCGACAACGTGGACGCCGTCCGCGCCCGGTTCGTGGTCGAGGGCGCGAACGGGCCGACGACGCCGGCCGCCGACCGGGCCCTCTTCGAGCGGGGTGTCCCGGTCCTCCCCGACATCCTGTGCAACGCGGGCGGCGTGACGGTCTCCTACTACGAGTGGGTCCAGAACCACGAGAACGAGCAGTGGGACGAGGACACGGTCAACGCCAAGCTCCTCGCCAAGATGGACCGGGCGACCGACGCCGTCCTCGACGCCCAGGCCCGGATCAACGGGGACCTCGACGGGCTCGAGCGCCAGCGCGCCGAGCGCGGGCTGAACGGCCAGCCCCTCGCCCCGGTCGACCTCCGGACGGCGGCCTACGTCCTCGCCGTCGGCCGCGTGGCCGGCGTGGCGCTCCAGCGGGGGATCTGGCCGTAGGAGACGGTCGGGGCGCTCCGGACGTCGGCCCCCCTGAGGACGGGGGGGCCGCCTCGGCGTGGGTTTCCCCGCAGAGGACAGGCAGAACCATCGGTCGCGACGGCGTGCCCGACGGCGTGCCCGAGCTCCGCCCAAGGCGGAGGGGCAGGAGCGCCCCCCTCTCGCTCCGTCCCGCGACGATGGCCGACGGACCGTCGCGCGGCGACCTGGCTCGATAGTTCACCCCTATCGAGCCGGTCGAATCATTCCATCGAATGAATCCCACGGCCGCGCGTTCTCTCCCCGACGGCGCCCTCGCGGACCGTGCTCCCCGCGTCACCAGCCCCCCGCCCGCCATGTTCGCCCCGACCCGCATCCTCGCCCCCGTCGACGTCTCCGAAGGCTCCGAGGCCGCGCTCCGCTGGGCCGTCGACCTCGCCCAGCGCACCGGGGCCGAGCTCCACGTCCTCCACGTCGAGTCGGGCTCGGCCTCCGGTGGGGAGACGTCTGCCGACGCCTCCCTCGCGGGGGACCGCTCGCACCGAGCCCCCGCTCGGGATCGGTCCGGCGACGACCTGGCGGCGCTGATCGACCGCGTGCCCACGGGCGAGGTCCTCGTGACGCGCGCGCGCGCCCACGGCCGCCCCTCGCGTGAGGTGCTCGACTACGCGGAGCGGGAGGGGGCCGACCTCGTCGTGATGGGCACGCGGGGCCGCCGCGGCCTCCGCCGGCTCCTGCTCGGCAGCGTCGCCGCGGAGGTGCTCCGTCGGGCTCGGGTGCCGGTCCTCGTCGTGCCCGAGACCGCGCCGCTGGGGCCGGTTCGCCTCGTCCTCGCCCCCACCGACTTCTCCGACGCCGCGCGCCAGACGCTCCCCGTCGCCGCGGGGCTGGCCGCCCTCCACGGGGCCGACTTCGAGCTCGTCCACGCCCTCGAACCCGTCCGAGCCGTCCGGGTGACGATTCCGGCCGGTGCGATCCCCGGCCTCTCGGACGGAGCCCGGTGCCGGCTCCGCGCTATGGCCGGCGACCCCGCTCTCGCCGCGGCGCTGGGCAGCGGGGGGGCCACCGGGGTGGCCCACGACGAGGGCGGCGTCCTCGTCGCGGCGCGCCCGACGACGAAGATCGGCCACCACCTCGTCGAGGGGTACGCGCCGGAGGCCATCGTCGGGTACGCCCGGTCGCGGGGCGCCGACGCGGTCGTGATGGCGCGGCGGGGCCTCACCGGCGTCGAGCGGCTCCTGCTCGGGAGCGTGACCGAACGCGTCTGCCAGCTCGGCCCCTGCCCCGTCCTCGTCGTCCCTCCTGAGACTCCCGGCGCGTAAGGCCGCCCCTGCGTCGGGCGCAATCTCCGCGCTGTAACCCCTTGACCTCCCCCGTGGCCGCCGGCCTCGAGCGATCTATGGACGCTCTCCTCGCCGCCCCCATCGGGGCGCTGCTCATTTTTACGCTGCGCATCCTCGACGTCTCGATGTCGATCATGCGCATGATCCTCGCCGTCCGGGGCCACCGTGGCGTCGCGGCCGTGATCGGGTTCTTCGAGGTCCTCCTGTGGCTCGTCGCCGTCGGGACCGCGCTCGAGCACCTGGACTCGTGGCTCCACGTCGCCGGCTACGCCGCGGGCTTCGCGGCCGGCAACTACGTCGGGGTGTGGGTGGAGGAGCGCTTCGCGATGGGCACCAACGTGGTCCGGGCCGTCCTCCCCCAGGTGGAGCACGCCGACGGGGGCACGGCGGGGGCGGCCGCCGCGCACGCGCTGCGGGAGTCCGGGTACGCCGTCACGGAGATGCACGGGCGCGGCCGCGAGAGCGCCGTCGAGATCCTCAACGTGGTCGTGCCGCGCAAGCGCGTGGGCGAGGTGATGGGGATCGTCCAGGCCTACACGTCGAAGGCGTTCGTGACGGTGGAGGAGGTCCGCTCGGCCCACGGCGGCCGCGTACGCCCGGGCGGCCGCAAGACCCCGTTCTTGGTCGGCGGGTAATGCCCCTCCTCCGCCGCCGCGGGTCCATGACGTATCCCTCTCACCCCTACCCCGTTCTACGATGAGCTCGACCGACCGACCGTCCCCCGCCTCCCCCGCTCTCCTCACGGCCGCCGACCGCCTCGCCGAGGCCGGCCGGGACGCGTGCGTGGAGGCCGCCCTCGACGCCTTCGAGGACGCCTCCATGAGCGGGCTCTGCTGCACCGGGGCCTGGGAGTGCGCCGTCGGGGCCGTCCGGACGCTCGACCTCGGCCCCGCCGTCGCCGACGACCGCGGCCCTCTGTTGGCGGCCCGCCCCCCTCACAAGGAGACGCTCACGGCCGTTGACCGCGAGCACCTCGCCCGGTGCGTCGCCCTCGCCGAGGAGGCGCTCGACGCCGGCGACGAGCCGTTCGGGTCGGTCTTGGTCGGGCCGGACGGCGGCGTGCTCCGCGAGGCCCGCAACCGGGCCGTCACGGGCGACCCCACGCGCCACCCCGAGCTCGAGCTGGCCCAGTGGGCGGCGGCCCACCTCGGCGCCGACGCCCGCGCCGCGGCCACCGTCTACACGTCGGGCGAGCACTGCCCGATGTGCGCGGCGGCCCACGCCTGGGCCGGGCTCGGCCGGATCGTCTACGCCTCGTCGGCCTCGCAGCTGGCGCGGTGGCTGGGGGCGTTCGGGGCCGCCGCGCCGCCGGTCCCGCCGCTCCCCGTCTGGGCGGTGGCCCCGGACGTGCCGGTGAGCGGGCCGGACCTCGCGCTCGCCCCGCGCGTCCGCGACCTCCACCGGCGGTTCCACCTCGGCGACGCGCCGTCGTCGGACTGATGGGGGGGACGTGTCGTGTCGATAGGCCAGTCCTATCGGAACGATCCCAACCACCCATAGCAGCTATCGCTGAGTCGCGCGTTGGTTCGGAGAAGGTCCTCTCCCCAGCTCTCCCGACCCTCCCTCTGATGAAGTCCCTCTTGACCATCCTCCTGCTCGGCGCCGTGGCCGCCGGGTGCGCCTCGTCCGGCCGCCTCGGCGACGCCACCGGGGCCGTCGGCCCGACCTGGACCCTCGTCGCGCTCGGCGATGACGCCCCCGACGCCGAGGCCACGCTCACGTTCGGCGACGACGGCCGCGTCTTCGGAACGACCGGCTGCAACCGGTATTTCGGGTCGTACGCCCTCGCGGACGACGGCGCCCTGACGCTCACCGGTGTCGGCTCGACGCGGATGGCCTGCCCGCCCGCTGAGATGGCCCAGGAGGCCCAGTTCCTCGCGGCCCTGGACGGGACCGAGCGGGTCGTCGTGACCGGCGACCGGCTCGTGCTCGGCACCAGCGGCCCGCCGCTCACATTCCGCGCCGCGCCCGGTGATTCCGCCGACGCCACGCTCACGGGGACCGTCGCCTACCGGCCCCGGATCGCGCTCCCGTCCGACGCCGTCCTCTCGGTCAAACTCCTCGACGTGAGCCGCGCCGACGCCCCCTCGGTCACGCTGGCGGAGACGCGCGTCGGCACGGGCGGCGACCAGGTGCCCCTCCCCTTCTCGCTCGATTACGACTCGGCCGACGTCGAGCCCCGGAACCGCTACGTCGTCCGCGCCGAGATCTTCGACGTCGCGGGCGTCCTCCTCTGGACGACCGACACGGCGTACCCCGTCCTCACGCAGGGCGCGCCGCGCGACGACGTCGAGGTCGTCCTCGCGCAGGTGACCGAGGCCGACCCGACGGGTGATCTCGTCGGGCGGACGTGGCGGCTCGCCGAGATCCGCGAGGCCAGCGGCGTGACGCTCTCCTACGAGGGCGAGGCCTACGCGCTCTCGTTCGGCGCCGACGGCCGCTACAACGGCCGGGCCGACTGCAACCGCTACGGCGGCGCGTTCGAGGCCGGCCCGTCCAAGTCGCTCCGGCTCTCGCAGGGGCTCTCGACCCTCGCCGCCTGCCCTGGCCCGTCCGTCTCGGAGGACTTCTTCGAGGCCCTAAACGGTGTTGACCGCTACGCCCTCGCCGACGGCCGCCTGACGCTGAGCGGGCCCTCGGGCGCGCTCGTGTTCGAGTAAGCCCGACGAGGGATCTGAGGGCGCGTGCGACCGAGTAAAGGGTCGGGCGGCCCCCGGAGAGCCGCATCCGCCGCTCGTGTGGTCCATTCCCCGCGCGCAGCCCCCCTTATTCCGTGTCCTTCCTCCACGACATCGGCCGTCGACCGCGTCGTCTGACCGGGTTCTCGGTGGGCGCGGCCGGCGTCGCGCTGGCCGGGCTCCGGTGGACCCCGCCGCCCGGCGCGTGGGGGGGCCAGGCGGCGGGGGGGTGGGGCGGAAGCGGCCCCCATCCTTCGGCCTTCGAGGGCCGGCTCCACCCGTTCACCGCCGTCCTCGTCGTCCCCGCCCCGGCGGCGCCGACGGCGGCGGAGCGGGTCGGTCCGCCTGGCGTGGGCATTCCGGCCTCGTCCCGCGCCGTGTCCCGGCCCGGGCTTGGGGCGCCGGCGGCGGGGGGCGCGAGCCCCTCGGCCCCGTACGTGGTGGCGGGGCTCGAGAGGTGCCGCCTGGGGTGCGTGTTCAGACTGTGAGGTCGGTGCCGGCA
>CAXRFJ010000634.1:0-10280 GCA_964229475.1 Rubrivirga sp. | reverse complement strand
GTCGTCGGCGCCGGCGTCGAGGCCGGCGAGCACGCTGTCCTCGTCGGCGCGTGCGGTGAGGAGGAGCACGGGGACGTCGGCGAGCGCGGCGTCGGCCTTGAGCGCGCGCGTGAGGGCGACGCCGTCGAGCTCCGGCATCATCACGTCGGAGAGGATCAGGTCGGGGCCGTGCGCCCGCGCGGCGGCGAGGCCCGCGGCGCCGTCGGCGGCCTCGACCACGCGGTAGCGGTCGGCGAGGTGGCCGCGGACGAAGGCCCGAAGGTCGGCGTTGTCCTCCACCACGAGGACGACCGGCCGCGCGTCGCTCTCGGCCTCGGCCGGGGCGTCGGCCACTCCGTCGCCCCCGACCGTCTCGGGCGCGGGCACGACGACCTCGACGCCGGCCCCGCCCGTCTCGGCGTCGAGGCCGGGGGCGTCGGCGGCGCCGCGCGGGAGGCGGACGGTGAACCGCGTGCCGAACCCGACCGCGCTCTCGACCCCGATCGTCCCGCCGTGCATCTCGACGAGCTCCTTGGCGAGGGCGAGCCCGATGCCGGTCCCCTCGTGCGTCCGCGTGGCGGAGCCGTCGACCTGGCGGAAGCGGTCGAACACGTGCGGGAGGTCCGCGGCGGCGATGCCCGTCCCGGTGTCCTCGACGGCGAGCACGGCCTCCGCCCCGTCCGCCCCGACGCTCACGCGGACCTTCCCGCCCTCCGACGTGAAGGCGAGCGCGTTCGCGAGGAGGTTCGTCAGCACGCCCTCGACCTTCGGCGCGTCGACCGCGGCCGCCAGCGACGCCGGGCCGTCGAACAGGAGCGCGACGCCGCCGCGCTCGGCGCGCGACGCGAACGTCGAGACGACGCCCCGGGCGAGGGCCACGAGGTCGGCCGGGCGGCGGTCGAGGTCGAGGCCGCCGGCCTCCAGCTTGGCGAGGTCGAGGAGCTGGTTGATGAGGCCCAGGAGCCGCCGCGCGTTCCGCTGCATGACCGGGAGCTGCTCCGCGAGGCGCGGGTCGAGACGGCCGTAGCGGCCGGCGAGGGCGTCCTCGATGGGCCCGAGGAGGAGCGTCAGCGGCGTCCTGAACTCGTGGCTGACGTTCGCGAAGAACCGCGTCTTGAGCCGGTCCATCTCCTCGAGCCGCCGGGCCTGCGCCTCGACCTCGGCGTGGCTCGCCGCCAGCGCGGCCGTCCGCGCCTCGACGCGGCGCTCCAGGCCCCGGGCGTGTGCGCGGAGGCCGGCCTCGGCCTCGGAGAGCGACGCCGTCATCGCGTTGAACCCCTCGGTCAGCCGCCCGACCTCGTCGCGGACGTGGACGGGCACGGTCACGTCCCGCTCGCCCGCGTTGACGCGGCGGACGCCGTCGAGCAGCTGGCGGACCGGCCGCTCGACGCTCCCCCGCAGCGCGAGCGGCACGGCCACGAGCGCGACCGCGACGCCGGCCGCCATCAGCGCGAGCAGCCGGGCCATCGCCCCCTGCACCGCCTCGGCGTCCTCCGGCGTCATCGGCACGCCGCCGGTGAGGTTCGGGTTGAGCGGCTCGCCGAGGAGCACGGCCGTCATCCCGACGAGGCCGAGCGCCATCGCGAGCGCGAGCCCGGCCAGCTTGACGCGGAGCGACGTCGGCTCGGGGGCGTGCGCGATGTAGATCGCGACGCGGAGGTAGTGGACGGTGAAGATGGCCGGCAGGATGACGAACACCCAGATGAGGTTCGACAGCGCCGACATCACGCCCAGCCCGAGCAGCCCGATGATGAGCGCGAGCACGACGGCGTCGGCCACGCAGATGCCGGCGAAGGCGAGGAACGCGCGCGCCTCCCGGGGCCGCCCCTCCGCCCGCGCGAGCCGCCGCTTCCGCAGCAAGACAGCGGCCGCCCACACGTCGGCCACGAGCCAGAGGACCGAGTACGACGCCATGAGCGGACCGCGCGGATCGGCCACGTCGCGGACCGCCAGGGACAGCGCGACGGCGCCGACGGCCAGGGCGCCGGTGACGGCGAGGCCGGCGCGCGCCTCCCGGGCGAACGGCGCGCCGAGGAACCGGTACGCGAACTGGATGAGGGCCCCCATCAGGAGCACCACGATCACCGTCTCGGCCGCCTTCCCCGCCCACAGCACGTCCGGCCGGAGTGGGAGGAACGACCCCTCGATCCCGCGGACGAGGTAGTAGACGGCCGTGCCGCCCGTGAACGCCGCCAGCCACCGCGGCGCGCCGGCCCCGCGCGGCACGCGGAGCAGGTACGCCGTCAGCGCCACGTTCAGGAGCACGAGCGCGAGGATGCGGACCGACTCGGGCGAGAGGACGAACGACATCGGGGCGGGGGGAGACGGCAGAGTAGAGACGACGGCCAGAACCGGCCACGCCCGCCCCCACCGTAGCAGGGACGGGCGGGCGCGGGCGCGGACCGGCTAGCGGCGGGCCGCCCGGGTGGTCGCGATCGCGACGACCGGCGAGCCGTCGGCCGGCACGACCTCGGTGTCGACGCGGAGGCCGTCGGCCGTGCGGCGGACGACGTTGCGGAAGGTCCCGGTCTGGGTCGGGTCGTCGGGGTTCGCCGTCGACCACGCCATCACGAGGGCGTCGCCGTCGAACGTGACCGTGCCACGGTTCGGGTCGCCGGGGTTCGACGTGACGGTCGGCGAGTCGGCGTCGCGGCTGTCGAACCGGTAGATCTCGAGGGCGCCGGTGGCCGGGTCGCGGCCGGCGATGAACCGGAGGAGGGCGACCTCCTCGAAGCCGTCGCCGCGCATGGTCATCTCCCAGTCCCACTGCTGGAAGTGGCCGCCGAGGACGGGCGTGACCGTGAGCGAGCCGTCGAAGGTGCCGGCGTTCTGGTGGGGCTCGCCGTCGAGCGCGTAGGTGCCGGCGTAGGGGGTGAGGCGGTCCAGCCCGGACTGCGCGAACGCGGGGGCCGCGAGGAGGAGGGCGGCGAGGAGAAGGAGGGAGCGGGTCATGGGGGTGGAGGGGGTGGAGGACCAAACAGGGAGCCGGACGCCGGCCCCCGACGCGACGCGCACGGCGACCGCGAGCCCCCCAACGACGAGGCCGAGGCCGAGCAGGCCGGCGGCCCCGAGGCCCACGACGCGGGCGGCGAGGGCCGCGAGGTCGAGGACGGGCTGGAGCGCGGAGGCGAACAGGGCGTCGGCGTCGGCGAGGGGCGAGAGCGGGGTCATGGCGAGCGGGGTGGGGTGGCGTCCGGCGGACGGTCCACAGCCTAGGGGGGCGGCGTCCCGGGGCGTGGGCCGTTCTCCCGGGCGATCCCGGCGTGTCCCGTCTGTCGGGGCAGGACGTCCCGTCTGCCCGGGCAGTCGGCCGGCGGTACCCTGCGGCGGCCCCGCTCCCCTCCCCCATGACCGTCCTCTTCCTCGGCGGCACCGGCACGATCTCGACCGCCTGCGCCGCCCTCGCCGTCCAGCGCGGCCACGACCTCACGCTCGTCACCCGCGGCCGGAACGACGACCGCGCGCCCGAGGGCGCCGAAATTCTCCACGCCGACGTCCGCGACCCCGCCCGCCTCGGCGACGCGCTGGGCGACCGGACGTTCGACGTCGTCGTGGACTGGTTCGCGTTCACGCCCGAGCACGTCGAGGACGACCTCCGACTCTTCCGCGGGCGGACCGGCCAGTACGTCTTCATCTCGTCGGCCTCGGCGTACCAGACGCCGCCGCGGTCGCTGCCGGTGACGGAGGACACGCCGCTCGACAACCCGGTCTGGGGCTACTCGCAGGCCAAGGCCGCGTGCGAGGCCCGCCTCTGGGCCGCGCGCGACGACGGGATGCCCGTCACGGTCGTCCGCCCGTCGCACACGTACGCGCCCTGGACGCCGCCCTTCCGCGGGCGCTACACGGTCCTCGACCGGCTCCAGCGCGGCGCGCCCGTCCTCGTCCACGGCGACGGGCTCTCGCTGTGGACGCTCACGCACCACCGCGACTTCGCGGCCGGCTTCGTCGGGCTCCTCGGCAACGAGGGCGCGCTCGGCCGGGCCGTCCACATCACCTCCGACGAGATCCTGACGTGGGACGCCATCGTCGGCGCGCTGGCGGACGCGCTCGGCGTCGAGCCGCACGTCGTCCACGTCCCGTCGGATCAGGTCGCGAAGGCCGACGCCGACTGGGGCGACAGCCTCCTCGGCGACAAGGCGCACGCGCGGGTGTTCGACAACGCGCTCGTGAAGTCGCTCGTCCCGGACTTCGAGGCGCGGATCCCGTGGGCCGAGGGCGCCCGCGAGATGGCCGCGTGGTTCGAGGCGCACCCGGAGGCGCGCGTCATCGACGAGGACTACGACCGGATGGTGGACCGGCTCGTCGGGCCTTTTTTGTAGGCCCACCCGCCTCGGTGGGTCGGTCAGGAGGGTGACCGAGGCGGGCTAGGCCGTGGCCTCGGCGTCCTCCAACAACGCGTCCACGGGCGGGAGGTCGCGGTACCAGTCGTGGTGCTTCGACCACCGCGCGCACGCGAGGCACTGCGTGTCGCGCCACACCGTCTGGCACTCGGGGCACTTCCCGCCCGTGTCGAACGTGTTCCACGCGTGCCCGCACCGGCACGTCCAGCGCGCCGATGCGGTCGGCTCCCACTCGCACTTGGGGCAGGCGATCCTCACGTGGCGTCGGGCGGCGGCGGGGGCGTCGCGCCGAAGACGGGACGGAGCGCGTCGACGTCACCGGCCTTTTTCCACTCGCCGAGCCCCTCGCTCCACACGAACGACTCGCGCGTGAGGTCGCCGGCGCGGGCCTGCTGGCGGAGCGCGTCGAGGCCGAACGGGCCGGTCGACTGGCCGTCCTTCGAGACGTGGAAGCGGGCCGCGTCGGGCGGCGGAGGCGGCGCGGCGGGACCGGACGACGCGGGCGCCTGCTGCTGAGGCTGCGGCTGCCCGCCCGCCATGGCCGCGCCCATCTGGTTCGCCATCGCCATCCCGGCGCCGAAGCCGACGCCGGCCGCGGCGGCGCCCCCGCCCGGGTTCTCGGCCGCCTTCGTGATGGCCTGCGCCGTCTGGTACTGCGTGTAGGCCCCGAGGTCGCCGATGACGCCCATCGACGTCCGCTGGTCGAGGGCCTGCTCGACGGCCGGCGGCAGCGACACGTTCTCGACGAGGAGGTTCACGACCTCGATCCCGTACTCGTCCATGTCGTCGGCCATCTTCTCGGCCACGAAGCCGCCCAGCTCGTCGACGTTGGCCGCCATGTCGAGCGCGGCCAGCTTCGACTCGCCGAGGACGTCCGTGAACCGGGCGACGATGAGGTTGCGGATCTGGTCCGTGATCGCGCCCGTGTCGACGTCGCCGGACGTCCCGACGATGGTCTCGAGGAACGTGGCCGGGTCGCTCACGCGGAACGCGTACGTCCCGAACGCCCGCAGGCGCGTCGGCCCGAACTCGGGGTCGCGGAGCATGATGGGGTTCTTGGTCCCCCACTTCTGGTCCGGGAAGCGCCGCGTGTTGACGAAGAAGACCTCGGCCTTGAACGGGCTCTCGAACCCGTACTTCCAGCCCTCCAGCGTGCTGAGGATCGGGAGGTTCGCCGTGTCGAGCGTGTACGTGCCCGGGTCGAACACGTCGGCCAGCCGGCCCTGGTCGACGAACACCGCCGCCTGCCCTTCGCGGACGACGAGCTTCGCGCCGGACTTGATCTCGTTCTGGTGGCGCGGAAACTTCCACGCGAGCGTGTCGCGCGACGTGTCGGTCCACTCGACGATGTCGATGAGTTCGCCGCGGAGGCGGTCCATGAGGCCCATGACGGTTCGGGGTTGAGGGTGTGTCTACGGAGCGGGCGCCGGGTCGGTCCCGGCCGGGTCGGTTCTGGCTATGGCCGCCTCGGCGCCGAGGCGGGCGGAGTCAGCGAGTCGGAGGAGTCAGGAGGTCGAGCCGTGTCATCCGGAGCGGAGCCGCGCAGCGGCGGAGTCGCAGGCCCCCCGGCGAGCACGACGCCCGGCAGGGCTGGATGGTCTGTGCTCGGCTGAGATCCTTGGCTGCGCCGACCTTGCGGTTCGACTCGCTGCGCGGGCTGCGCCGACCTAGCGGTTCGCTCAGGATGACCGGGTGGGGAGGCGTCTCTTCGAGGAACGGAGGCCGCGGGTTGCGCCACGTCGCCGCGGGCGACGGCCGTGACGCGCTCGCGGACGGGCGCCAGCCGCCGGCGGACGGCCTCGACGATGGCGGCCGCGTCGAGCGCCCCGCATGTGAACACGTCGAGCGTGACCAGCCCCGCCTCGGGCCACGTGTGGACGCTCGCGTGGCTCTCGGCCAGCAGCACGATCCCGGTCACGCCCTCCGGCCGGAACTGGTGGAACCGCGCGCCGAGCACCGTCGCCCCGGCCGCCCGGCACGCCTCGGGCAGCAGCGCCTCCCACGTCCCGACGCGCCGCAGCGGCTCGGCGTCCTCGACCCAGAAGTCCGCGAGCAGGTGGTGGCCGCCTGCGGCGGGGGCATGGGGCAAGGGGGATAGGGCACGAGGCGCGGTCTGCACCCTGCCCCTTGCCTCATCCCTCATGCCTCGTGCCTCTTCTACTCCCATCGCGCCCACCCCTGCTGGTAGTACCGGAGGACCGACGGGTCGTCGAGCGTGCTGACCTCGACCGGGACGCGCGCCACGTCGGCGTCGAAAAAGCGGGCCGCGCGGAAGGCGTCCGGCGTCATCACGCGCGGCGCGACGGCGCCCGGCAGCCGGTAGCGGTCGGGGCGGACGGCGTGCGTCGAGCCCACGAAAAAGCCCCAGTCGCCGAAGCTGGGCACGTAGAGGTGGTACGGCTCCGGGTGGAGCCCGGCGGCCTCGGCCGTCGCGACGATGCTCCAGTACGCCTCCCGCGCGAACGTCGGCGAGGTCGACTGGACGGCGACCGCCCCGCCGACGCCGAGGCGCTGGCGGAGGCGTTCGTAGAACGGGCGGCTGTAGAGCTTGGCGAGGCTCTCGTGGTTCGGGTCCGGCAGGTCCACGATGGCGACATCGAACGGACTGCCGGGCCGGGCGAGGAACGCGCCCGCGTCGTCGTGGACGATCGTCACGCGCGGGTCGTCGAGGGACCGCTCGTTGGCGTCGCGGAGCGCGGCGTGGGTCCGCGCGAGCTCCGTCACGGCCGGGTCCAGGTCGACGAGCGTCACCTCTCGAACCTCTGGCCACTTCAGGATCTCGCGGACCGCCAGCCCGTCGCCGCCACCGAGGACGAGGACCCGCTCGCGGCGCTGCGCGAGGGCCATCGGCGGGTGGACGAGCGCCTCGTGGTAGCGGTGCTCGTCGGCCGTCGAGAACTGGAGGCCGCCGTCGAGGAACAGGCGGAGGTCGCCGTTGCTGGCCGTCAGCACGATCCGCTGGTACGTCGACTGCTCGGCGTAGACGACGGGCTCGCGGTAGAGCTTGGCCTCGAAGACGGACGCCAGCTTGTCGGCCCCGACGGCGCCGGCCGCGAGCGGGAAGGCCACGAGCAGGGTCGCCCCCCACAGCGCGCGCCGCCGCGACGCGCCCAGCTCCCGCCGGAACGCCCGCAGGCAGAACACGACGACGACGAGGTTGACGAAGCCCGTCACGAACGCCGTCCGCACCACGCCGAGCACGGGCAGGAGCACGAACGGGAACGCCAGCGACGCCACGAGCGCGCCGAGGTAGTCGACCGCGAGGACGCCCGCGACCGTGTCCTTCAGCTCCGACGCCGAGATCCGCCCCGGGCCGCCGAGCAGCCGCGTCACGAGCGGGATCTCGAGCCCGACGAGCGCGCCGATGCCGAGGATCACGCCGCCCATCGCGAGGTGGACGAACGGCGTGTACGTGAACGCCGCGTACAGCACGGCCGCCGACAATCCGCCCAGGAGCCCGACCGCCAGCTCGACGCCGAGGAACCACACGAGCGCGTCGCCCCGGACGGCGCGGGCGGCCCACGAGCCCAGCCCCATCGCCGTCATGAACCCGCCGATCGTGAGCGAGAAGTGGAGCGCCGAGTTGCCCAGGAGGTACGACGCGAGCGTCCCGACGACGAGCTCGTAGAGGATCCCGCACGTCGCGACGACGAGGACGGCCGCCAGCAGCACGCGCGTCTGGCGGCGCGTGAGGCCGGCGTCGGTGAGCGCCGGCGGCGGCCCGGCGCGCCCGTCCCCGCCCGCCGCGGCGCCGAGGCGGACCCAGTCGGGGACGGGGGACGCGGCCTCCACTACGACAGCATCACGGACGCCACGACGATGGCGATCCCGATGAACGCGCCGGCCAGCATGATCCCGACCGCCGTGTTCTGGTCCTCCACCAACTCGTGCCGGAGGTTCAGCCCGGCGATCTTGTCGAAGGCGACGTAGCCGAGCACGCACATCAGGATCCCGATGGCGCCGTAGAGCAGCGTCGAGAGGAAGACGGTGAGCGAGAGGTCGCTGGCCTCGGCCGCGACGGGGTCGAGGACCTCCTGGGCCGCGGCCGGCACCGCGAGGAGAAGGGCGACGAGCGGGGCGAGGCGAGGGCGCATGGGGGCGGGGGCTAGCGGGGGCCGGTGCGGCTGAAGACGAAGAACGCGACGGCGACGAACAGCGAGAACGCCGCGGCGAGGTAGAACGGCTCGGGGATCCACGCGCTGCGGAGGGTGGCCGCGATCGGGAACGACACGGGCTCGGTCCACTCGCGCGCGTCGGGGGCGTCCGCCGGCGGCTCGTAGTCGTAGGGCGCGCTCCACTCCCGGCCGACGAGGAACGCGACCCGGTACGTGCCGTCGTCGCGGACGCCGAAGGACCGCGACGTCTCCGCGACGGGCTCGCCGGCGCGGCCGGCGAGCGAGGCGACGTACGGCGTGATGACGACCTCGCCGTCGGGGTCGAGGACGACCAGCTTCACGTCGAGCCCGAGCGGGGCGTCGACGGGCGGCGTCCCGCGGATCTCGGCGACGTAGCCCTGGTTCGCCTCGAGCCGGACCGTCCCGGCGTCGACGGTGTCGTAGCGGACGAGGTCGCGGGCGGTCCGGAGCACGGCCGGCGACCGCTCGAAGTCGGGCGGGCGGACCGGCACGGACGGGAGCATCGCCCCGACGACGTTGTCGAGCGAGACCGGGCCGGACGTGTACGTGTGCGCGGCCTCCCCGCCGACCGAGCTGCCCATCGCCGGGACGAGCCACAGCCCGAAGGCGACGAACGCGAGCCCGCCGAGCGCGAAGAGCTTCGCGATGCCGGCCGCCGAGCGCCGCCGCCGCTTCCAGCGCTCCTTCCGCTCGCGGATGGCCTCGATCTTGTCGGTCCGCCCGAACGCCTCCCACACCGCGAGCTCGTCGAGCCGCGAGCCGGAGACCACCTCGACCTCGTCGGCCGTGAGCTCGGCGCTGTACTGGACGCCGCCCTTCTTGGCCTCGCCCACCTGGAGCGTCTCGTCGAGGCGGGGCCGCCACGTCAGCTCGCCGGCCATGCCGGTGATCGAGGCCGGGCTCGTCTCGTAGAAGTTGACGCGGCCGCCCGGCAGTTCGATGCCGGCGCGCGTCGTCCTGGGCGTCGGGCGGACGGGCGTCTGGAGCAGGAAGCCCTCGTCGCGCGACCACGAGAGGTAGCGGACCGCCCCGGAGTCGCCGAGGAGCTGCCACTCGTCCCACGTCCACGACTCCTCGCTGTCCCAGCCCTTGTAGCGGAGCCAGCCCATCACGACGTGGCGCTCGCCGTCGAACGTGCCCTCGGCGCCCGGCAGGATGTCTTGCGCCGGCTGGAACCGCCGCTTGAACCGGCCCAGGATCTCGAGCTGCGCCGAGGTCAGGTCGAGGACGCTCCCGCAGTGCTGGCACGCGACGGCCTTCGCCCCGCGGTCGGGGTGGACCTCGACCTGCCCGCCGCAGTTGGGGCACTGGAGGTGGTCGATCTGGGCCCCCCGCCGGCCGACCGTGTCGAGCGAGCCGGCAGGCGCGGCTGTGCCCGCCTCGGCGACGTCACCGAGGCCGGCGAGGGCGTCGGTCGCCCACTGGGCCGCCGGGTTGAGGGCGAGAACGCGCCGGAGGAAGCCCGCCTTCGCGTCGGGGTCGGTCTCGACGCGGGCGCGCCACGCGAGGGCGAGCTCGTTGTCGGGCTCGTCGGCGAGGACGGCGTCGAGGAGCCGGCGGGCGGCCTCGTCGTGGCCGCGGCGGGCGGCGCGGACGGCGCGGTCGAGCGGGGTGAGGTCGGCCATCTACGTGCCCCCGGAGTAGCCGCCGCCCGAGTTCTGGCGCTGGAGGTTGCGGAGCCGGGCGGCCTCGCGCGCCGCGGCCGCCGCCGCCAGCTGGCGCTGACGCTCCTGCTCGCGCTCGAACTCGTACTGCGTCCGCTCGGCGACGCTCATCCGCCCGGTCTCGTAGCGCCAGGTCCGCTCGGCCGCCTCCGCGTTCTGGC
>CAXRFJ010000633.1:0-7365 GCA_964229475.1 Rubrivirga sp. | reverse complement strand
CTCGGCGAAGGCGTCGCGGTCCATGTCCGCGATCCGCCCCATGTCGAGGTGGCCGAGCCGCTGGCGGAGCTTGTAGGGACCCGAGAAGGCGGTCTCGGCGAGGACGCGCTGGTCGTAGAGGAGCCCGAGGAGCACGGCGTTGGGCTCGTCGCGGAGGTACTGGTCGACGTCGGGGTCCTTGGTCGCGGTGCCCTCGGCCTGGAGCCGGTCGAGCATGCGGACGAGGCCGCCTTCGAGGGCGGAGTAGTCGGAGGCGTCGAGGGGCATGGCGCGGGGAGTCCGGGGGGGCCGAAAGGTAGCGAGGCCCTCCGCCCGTCGGCACCGCCGGGCGGTCCGGCGCGGGGCGGGGCGGGGTAGGCCAGACGCACTACGCGGCGCGCCCGAGATGTCGGATCTTCCGGAACCCCTTCCACCGACCCCATGACCCGACTCCGACTCGCCCTCTGCGGGCTCGCCCTCCTCACGCTCACCGCCGGCTGCGACTCCGACGGCGGCGGCACGGAGGCCACGGTCCGCGTGATGAGCCAGAACCTCTACCTCGGCGCCGACCTGTTCCTCGTGGCCAACGAGCAGAACGCGCAGCTCATCCCGGTCCGCGTGGCCGAGCTGTACGGGTCCGTCCAGGCCTCGGACCCGGCCGCCCGGATGGCCGCCGTGGCCGCCGAGATCGCCCGCGTCGACCCCGACCTCGTCGGCCTGCAGGAGGTCTCGACGTACTACCTCCAGATGCCGGGCGACAACCTCCCGGGCCAGGCCGGCACCGACGCCACGACCGTCACCTTCGACTTTCTCGACCTGCTCATGGACGCGCTCGAGGCCGAGGGCGCCGACTACCGCGTCGTCTCGGTCTCCAACAACTCCGACGTCGAGCTCCCGGCCACGACCGACGGCCAGACGTTCTTCGACGTCCGCTACCAGGACGCCGACGTGATCCTCGCCCGCGGCGACGTGACGACCGGCGCGACGACCGAGCGGTCGTTCCAGACGCTGCTCACGGTGCCCGTCGGCGGCGTCGACCAGACGTTCGTGCGCGGCTACCAGTCGGTGCGGGCCACGGTCGGCGGGCTCGACTTCACGTTCTTCAACACGCACCTCGAGGTGGGCGGGCAGGCCGAGCCGCTCCAGGTGCTCCAGGCCGGCGAGCTGCTCACGCCCATCGGCGCGACCTCGGGCCCAGTCATCTTCGTGGGCGACATCAACTCGAACGGCAACGCCAACGGGACGAGCTACCAGACGCTGACGGTCCCGCTCGACGACGCCTTCGCGCCGGGCTCGGCCCCGACGTGCTGCCAGGCGGCCGACCTCCGCAACGGGGCCTCGCAGCTCCAGACGCGGATCGACGTCGTGTTCTCCCGCGGCTTCGACTCGGTTGGCGAGGCCGAGGTGGTGCTCGACGACCCGGCGGACCGTGTGGGCGGGCTGTGGCCGAGCGACCACGCCGGCGTCTGGGCCGAGCTGAGCGCCGTCGTCCAGTAGCCGGCTCCGCCCGCCTCGGCGCCGAGGCCGAGGCCCGGGGGAGGGGCGACGCGGCGCGTCGCCCCTCCGTCGGTTATGGCGCGGGGGTCAGCCCTTCCGCCTCCACTCCGGGCCGGCCGGCGTGTCCATGACCTCGACGCCGAGCGCGTCGAGCTCGTCGCGGATGGCGTCGGCGCGGGCCCAGTCCTTGGCGGCGCGGGCCTCGGTCCGCTGCACGAGGAGCGCCTCGACCTGGGCCGCCAGCCCGTCGTCGTCGGCCGGCGTGTCGTCGGCCGCGCCGGTTCCGACGATGCCGAGGAGCGCCTCCACGTCGTCGAGGTAGGCCCGGGCGCGGCGGGCGGAGGCACCGGAGAGGGGCTCGCGGCGGTGGGCCTTGAGGACGTCGCCGGCCCCGCGGAGCGCCGCCGCGAGGGCGACCGGCGTGTTGAGGTCGTCGGCCATCGCGGCGAGGGCCTCGGCGTAGGCCGCGTCGAGGGCGTCGGCGAGGGCGTCGGTGCCGGGCCGGTCGGCCTCGAGCGCGTCCCGCACCGCCGCGTCGGCGTCGACGTAGCGCTGGCGGTTCTTGGCGGCGTCGGAGAGCGTCTTCCGCGTGAGGTTGAACGGCTTGGCGTAGTGGCCCGAGATGAGCGCGAGGCGGAGCGCCAGCGGGTCGAGCGGGGCGTCCCAGTCCTCCCGGCCGCCGTCGTCCGGCGCCTGCGTGAGGTCGCGGACGGTCAGGAAGTGGCCCTTGCTCTTGGACATCTTCTCGCCCTCGACCTGGAGGAACCGCGTGTGCATCCAGTAGCGCGAGAACGGCTCGCCGGTGAGGGCCTCGGCCTGGGCGATCTCGCACTCGTGGTGGGGGAACCGGAGGTCCTCGCCGCCGCCGTGCAGGTCGATCGTCTCGCCGAGGTACTTCTGCGCCATCACCGAGCACTCGAGGTGCCAGCCGGGGAAGCCCCACCCGAACGGCGAGAACCACTGCATGAGGTGGCCGGGGTCCTTTTTCCAGAGCGCGAAGTCGCGGGGGTCCCGCTTGGCGTCGTCGCGGACGACCTCGCGCGTCCCCTCGACCAGCCCCTCGGCGTCGCGGTTGCCGCTGAGCGCGCCGTAGTCGGGGAAGCTCGGGACGTGGAAGTAGACGCCGTCGTCGGTCTCGTAGGCGTGGCCCCGCGCGACGAGTCCCTCGACCGCCTCGATCTGCTCGCGGACGTGCTCCGTCGCCCGGGGGCGGACGTTCGGCTCGAGCAGGTTCAGCGCGTGCCAGTCCTCGACGAGCGCGGCCGTGTAGTGCCGCGCGAGGTCCCACACGTTCTCGAACTGCTCGCCCTCCTTGGAGGCCAGCGCCTTGGCCATCTTGTCCTCGCCGCCGCCGTCGGCCACGTCGTCCTCGGTGAGGTGCCCCACGTCGGTCACGTTCGAGACGTAGCGGACGGCCCAGCCCAGCGCGGCGGCCGTGCGGACGAGGAGGTCGGCCGTGAGGAACGTCCGGAAGTTGCCGATGTGGGCGTAGCTGTAGACCGTCGGGCCGCAGCTGTAGAACCGGAGGAGGGGCCGCCCGTCGGGCGCGGTCGCGGCGGGCTCGACGGGCTCGACGGACCGGGAGACCGTGTTGGTGAGGCGGAGGGCCGGCGTCTCGGACATGGGGCGGAGGGAGGAGGCCGGCAAGCTACCGGGCGGGCGGGGCCGCGGGTTCCGCCCCGCGCGGGGTGCCGGGGTTCTTCTCCGACCTCCCCGCCCCCGCGCGCGCCGAACCCCCGGGCCGCGCGGGGCGTGAGAGGCCCGATGGCTCACCCCATGTCCCCCTTCGACGAGCGGTCGCCTCGGGGCCATTCCGTCCGCACGGTCCTCGAGTCGATCACCGACGCGCTCCTCTCCATCGACGGCGAGGGGCGGATCCAGTACGTCAACGCCGAGGCCGAGCGGATCCTCGGCCGCGCGCGCGAGGGGCTCATCGGGCGCCGGCTCCGCGCCGTCGTCCGGGGCGCGGACGACTGGATGGACCCCGAGGCGCTCCGCGCGTTTCGGGCCCTCGAGGAGGTCGACGTCCGCCAGTACGTCCCGCCGCTCGGCCGCTGGCTCGACGTCCGGACGTTCCCGTTCGACGGCGGCCTGACCGTCCTCGTCACCGACGCCACGGCGCACCGGGAGCGCGAGGCCGAGCTCCACATCCTGAAGGCCGCCGTCGACAAGACCCTCCGCGCAGTGGCCATCGCCGACGCGCGTCGGCCGCACGTCCCGCTCCTCTACACCAACCCGGCGTACACGGCCATCACCGGGTTCACGCTCGAGGACGCCCGCGAGCTCGGCTTCGGGTTCATGCGCGGGGACTGGGGCGAGGGGCCCGGCGTGTTGCGGCTCCGGGAGGCCGTCCTGAGCGGGCAGGCGTGCCGCGTCATGGTCCGCTTGCCGCGGAAGGACGGGACCGAGTTCTGGTGCGACCTCACGGTCACGCCCGTGTACGGGCCGGGCGGGGAGCTGACCCACTTCGTCGCGGGGTTCGACGACGAGACGGACCGGGTCGAGACGGCCGAGGCGCAGCGCCTCCTGGCCGACGAGCTCGCGGCCCTCTCGCGTCGCCTCGTGGAGATCCAGGAGACGGAGCGGCGGGCGCTGGCCCTCGACCTCCACGACGAGGCCGGCCAGCGGCTGACGGCCCTCAAGCTCACGCTCGAGACGGCCGCCCGCTCCCCCGACCGCGCCGCCGCGCTCGTCCACGACGCCGCGCGGCAGGTGGGTGCGTTCCAGCGCTACGTCCGGGACCTCTCGGCCCGGCTCCGCCCGGCGGCCCTCGACGACCTCGGGCTCCTCCCCGCGCTCCACTCCCTCGCCGACTGGACGGAGGAGCACCTGGGCGTGTCCGTGACCCTGGCGGCCCCGGCTGCGCTCCCCGACCTCCCGCTCACGACCGCGACGGTCGCGTACCGGATCGTGCAGGAGGCGCTGACGAACGTCGCCAAGCACGCCGGGGTGGAGTCCGTCCTCGTCGCCGTGACCGCGGACGACGCCGTGCTCGAGATCGAGGTCGAGGACGCCGGCGTGGGGTTCGAGTCCGCCGGCGCGTGGCCCGAGGCGGTGTCGGACGGGCTGGCGGGGATGGCCGAGCGGGCGGCCTCGGTGGGCGGCTCGGTGGCGGTCGAGAGCCGTCGGGGACGGGGGACCCACGTCCGGGCGACGCTCCCGCTCCTCATCCACGGACCTCGTTCAGAGACGGGGAGGTCTACCCATAGCTGAGGGGGCGAGGCCGGTCGCATCTTTGGCGCGCGTCGGCCCACGTACCCGGTTACGGAAAGGGGCCGCGCATCCGGGGGGTGTCTGTAGGGGAAATGATGATTTAGGGCTCGAATATTTACGCCAAGTCATTTTTTGGTACATAGTCTATTCTATCCACACTAGCAGATACGGGCAGCCCCGAATTGATCCACCTCGTTCTCGCAGAGGACCACGGCCTCGTCCGGAACGCACTCCGGGCCCTCATCGACAGCGCCCCCGACCTCCACGTCGTCGCGGACGTCGGCGACGGGCAGGCGGCGCTGGCGGCCGTCGAGGCCCATCGCCCCGACGTCCTCGTCCTCGACCTGATGCTGCCGGGGACGAGCGGGCTCGGCGTGATCGACCGGGTCGGGCGGGACGCCCCCGAGACCGGGGTCGTGGTGCTCACCATGCACGCGAGCGACGCCTACGTCATCGAGGCGCTGCGGAGCGGGGCCCTCGGGTTCGTGCCGAAGGACGCCGAGGCCGACGACCTCCTCGAGGCCATCCGCCGCGCGGCCGAGGGCCGGCGGTTCGTGGGGGTCGACCTGTCCGAGCGCGCCCGCCGGGCCATCGAGTCGGGCGACGGCGACCTGCTGGGCCGGCTCAGCGACCGCGAGCGGCAGACGTTCCACCTCGCCGTCCAGGGCCTCTCGAACGCCGAGGTCGCCGACCAGCTCTTCATCAGCCCGCGGACCGCGGAGAAGCACCGGGCGCGGCTGCTCCGCAAGCTCGGGCTGCGGACCCAGGGCGACCTCATCCGCTTCGCCGTCGTGCGGGGCCTCCTCCCGGGGTTCGACGGGCGGGCCGAGGCGGCCGCGTGAGCCGGCGGCGCGGCGCGGTGGGCGGGCGGCCCCGGCGCGTCCTGTGAGCCCCTCGCGGCGGGGCGGAAACCAGGCGCGGCCGGCCGGGCTTGAACGCGGCCCATGTCCGAGACTCCCCCCGGCCTCCGCTACGTCGACGACGCCCGCCCGGGCCTCACCCGCGCTCGCCGCGGGCGCGGGTTCTCGTACCACCGCCAGGACGGCTCGCTCGTCTCCGACGAGACCCGCCGGCGGATCGAGGCGCTCGCCATCCCGCCGGCGTGGGAGGACGTCTGGATCTGCCCCGCCGCGAACGGCCACCTCCAGGCGACCGGCCGCGACGCCAAGGGCCGCAAGCAGTACCGCTACCACGCCGACTGGGAGGCCCACCGCAACCGGCTCAAGTTCGACCGGATGGTCCCGTTCGGCGAGGCGCTGCCGGGCATCCGGGCGCGCGTCGAGGACGACCTCCGGCGGCGGGGGCTCGGCCGCGAGAAGGTCCTGGCCCTGTGCGTCCGGCTGCTCGACGAGACGCTCGTCCGCGTCGGGAACGAGCAGTACGCGGCCGAGAACGGGTCGTACGGGCTGACGACGATCCGCGACAAGCACGTGTCGTTCTCGGGCGCCGAGGTCCGGTTCGAGTTCGTGGGGAAGAGCGGGAAGACGCAGGCGCTGGCGGTCGAGGACCGGCGGCTGGCACGGCTCGTCAAGGCCTGCCGCGACATCCCGGGCTACGACCTCTTCCAGTTCTACGACGAGGCCGGCGACAAGCAGGACGTCGAGAGCGGCCACGTCAACGGCTACCTCCAGGAGACGACGGGCGAGCCGTTCACGGCCAAGGACTTCCGGACGTGGGGCGGGACCGTGGCCGCCGCCGAGGCCCTCGCCGCCCACGACGCCGTGGACGACCCGGACCCCCTCATCGTGCGGGCGGTCAAGGACACGGCGGCCGTGCTCGGCAACACGCCCGCCGTGTGCCGCCGGTACTACGTCCACCCCGACGTGCTCGACGCCTTCCGGGAGGGCGCCCTCCGGGACCGGGTCCGGCGGCGGAACGCCGGCAACACGCCGGCCGGCCTCCGCCCGCCCGAGGCGGCCGTCCTCGACCTCCTCCGCGACCGGGCCTGACGCGGGCGGGCCGGGCGGGCCGCTCCCGCTCGGCGGTCGGGGAAAACTGCGCCCGGGGGGTCGAAAGGGGACGCGTCGGCCCGCAGAGCCGGGGGGGCGCGCCGCCGTTTGGGGGCCGATCAACCGGCGTGGGGCGTCACGGAGCGACCACACAGGCGGAGTTTGGAGGGGGGGCGCGTGGGGGGCACCCTCCGGGCACGGATCCTGCAGGGAAGCGCTGCGCGAGGCCCGCGGGCGTCGTACTCCGTCCACCACCTTCCACCCGACCATGGGTCAGCAGCAACTCCTCCTCCTCGTCCTCGGCATCGTCATCGTCGGGCTCGCCGTCGTGATCGGCATCCAGGCATTCAACGAGAACAAGACGAACTCCACCACCGACGCGATGAGCAACGAGATCGTGCGGATCGCGTCCGACATCCAGGCCTGGTCGCTCAAGCCGCCGGCGTTCGGGGGGCCCGCGGAGGGGGAGGGCTTCACGAACGTCGAGTTCGCGGACCTCGCCTACGCCACGACGACGCTCGACGGGTCGACGGCCTACGCGACCTCGACGGCCTACTACGAGATCCCCGCCGGGGCGACGGAGACGTGCGTCGCCGTCCACGCCATCAGCGACGACGGCGTCACGGCCGGGACGCGGAACGGGGAGCCGGGCGCCTCCATCATGAGCGTCCGGATCACGGGCGCCGGGCCGAACGACATCGAGTTCGCGGGCGTGCTCCTCACGTGT
>CAXRFJ010000632.1:0-2636 GCA_964229475.1 Rubrivirga sp. | reverse complement strand
CCAGCCCGGGCCGGCCCGCGAGGGCGAGGCCGACGGCGACCGTCGGGAGGGCCCCGGCCGCGGGCGCCCAGGTGAGGCCCCCGTCGGTCGAGCAGACGAGGCCCGGCGGGTCCGCGCGGGCCCCGTAGAGGACGCCGTGCGCGCCGCCGAGGAGGTCGAGCGGCGGCCCGCTCCAGGCGCCGTCGTAGACCTCGGTCCACGTCAGGGCGCGGGCGCCGCGGCCGAGCGCGGACCGGTACAGCCGCCCCCCGACGCTCGCGTAGAGCGTCCGCCCGTCGGCGGCGAGCGTGGCGCCGGGGATCTGGAGCGGGAGCCCGACGCCCGCCGACGACCACGACCGGCCCCCGTCGCGGCTCCGGCTCACGCCGAGGGCGTGGGCCACCACGAGGCCGCCCAGCCCGGCCGACGCCGAGAAGATCCGGAGCCGCTCGCCGCCGAGCGGGAGGCCCCGGCCGGCGGCCTCCCACGCGATCCCCCCGTCGGCCGAGCGGTAGACGCCGGCCTGGCGGGTCCCGGCGATCGTCGCCGCCCGCCGCCCGGCGAGCGCCGTCACGGTCACGCCGAGCGGGACGGGCGCCCGCTGCGTGCCCGCCGTGGGGGAGACGCGGACGACGCCGCCCGGCGTGCCGGCGAGGACGGCGTCGCCGAGGTGGAGGAGGGTGGGCGACGGCCCGCCGAGGTCGGCGAGGGGGACCGTCCAGGTCGCTCCGCCGTCGACGGAGAGCACGAGGCGGCCGTCGTCGAGGGCCGCCACCACCCGCCGGCCGCGGGCGGCCACCGCGTGCGCGGCGTCGGGCAGCCCGACCGGGGCCCAGGTCGCGAGGGGGGACATCCGGCCGCGGGCGGAGCCGTCCGGAGCGGGGGCTCAGGACGCGGCGCGGTGGGCGAGCCCGCCGAGCTCGATCCGGTAGGCCCCCGCCTCGGCGTCGTAGCGGACCGAGTAGGTCGTCGGGTAGTACCCGGCCTTCGCGACCGACGCCGGCTGCGCGAGCGTCTCGGTGTGGACGTCGCCGCTCGCCCGGAGCGCCTCGAAGGTGGCCTTCGTGATCATCGGCTCGACGAAGACGACCTCGCCATCGTAGCTGCCCCAGAGGACCACCTCCGTGAAGCCGGGGCCGCCCGGGGCGTACGTCGGGTCGGCCGAGTCGAGCCAGTGGAGACCCATCGTCGGGATGACGGCTCCGCTGGGGTCGGCGACGTAGCCGGCCGGCATGTACGCCGCCGTCGGCTGGCGGGCCCCGTTCGCGAAGTCCGGGCTCGTCGGCACCCACGTCATCCGCTCGGCGGCGGACACGGTGTAGAAGTGGACGTCGAAGTGGGGGAGCGTGAAGAGCCCCGTCGGCTCGTGGCCGTGCGGGTTCCAGTCGAGCGAGACGTGCTCGGTCACGACGCCCGCGGCGCGCGCGCCGGCCGGCATCGGGAGGACGTGCATGTCGTCCATCTCGTGGCCCGCGCCGCCGGGCGCCGTGGGGAGGCCGGAGAGCGCGTCGGTGGAGAGGAGGACGCCGACGGCCGTGGGCGTCTCGTCGCTCAGGGCGACGTACGTGCGGGCGGTGCCGTCGCCGATGGTCACGGCGTCGCCGTAGAGGACGGTGCCGTCGGGGGTGTCGGAGTCGCAGCCCGCGAGCGGGCCCAGGAGGGCCGCGGCGAGCAGGAGGAGGGGGTGGATTCCAGGAGTCATGGGACCGTGGGAGAGGGGGGCGGAGCGTCCGGGCGGGCCGGACGGGACGAGCGTACCCGAGGGCGGGCCCGGTCCACATGGGCGCGCCGGCCTATTTCCTGGGCCGCCCCTCGAGGATCGCTGGGGGCAGGCCTCCCCTGTTCCGGGCCCGCTCGACCTCCCACGAGGTCCGGCCCGAGCACAAAAAAACCGCCGGCCCTGGAGTCAGGACCGGCGGTCGGTGGTAGCGGGGGGGGGATTCGAACCCCCGATCTTCGGGTTATGAGCCCGACGAGATACCACTTCTCCACCCCGCGATCGGAGACCCATGGTACGGCGGGGCCCGGGCGGACTGCAAGCCGAGGACGTGGAGCCCGGGTGAAGTCCGCCGAGGCGCTCGGGCGTCTCCCGGTCGAGGCCCAGGCGCCCGCGATGCGCGGGGGTTGGGCGCCATTCGCACGTCGTTCGTATATCTTCGTCAGACCCCCTCTCTCCGCCCCGATCCGCTTACATGGCCTCCGTCCGTCCGTTCCGGGCGCTCCGTCCGACGCCCGAGCACGCTCCGACCGTCGCCTCCGTCCCCTACGACGTCGTGTCGGTCCAGGAGGCCCGGGAGCTGGCGACCGGCAACGACCTCTCGTTCCTCCACGTCGTCCGGCCCGAGATCGACCTCCCCGAGGGGACCGACGAGCACGCCGACGAGGTCTACCGACAGGGCGCCGAGGCGCTCCGCCGGCTGGCCGCCTCCGACGCGTTCGTCCGCGACGACGCGCCCCGGCTCTACGTCTACCGCCTCGTCATGAACGGGCGCGCGCAGACCGGCATCGTCGGGCTCGTCTCCGCCGAGGACTACGAGACCGACGTCATCCTCAAGCACGAGAACACGCGGCCCGACAAGGAGGACGACCGGACGCGCCACGTCGTGTCGCAGCGGGCCCACGCCGAGCCCGTCATGCTCACGTACCGCGGGCGCGAG
>CAXRFJ010000631.1:0-4282 GCA_964229475.1 Rubrivirga sp. | reverse complement strand
CTCGCCGCCCTTGAGACGCTTGCCCGCGCGGAGGTTGATCTCGTCGCGCTCGTGGATCGTCACCCCGACGGCCTCCAGCGCCTCGGCGACCGTCGCGACGGTGAGCGTGCGCTTCTTGGCCTTGCCGCCGGCGATGACCCGGGTCAGCTTCTTCGGCGTGGTGACCTCAAGGGTCGCGCCGGAGCGCTCCAGGTCGCCGCCGAGGGAGAGCGAGAGGTCGGCGTCGCGGAAGCCGCGGCCGATCTCGGAGAGGGCGGAGTCGATGTCGGTGGCGTAGACCCAGTGGGTCTGCTCCTCGCCGTCGACCTCGGGCTCCGCACCGGCCTCGCGCTCTACGGGCGCGACGGGCGGCTCGTCTCGTACCGCTCGCAGAACCTCGGCTCGAAGGCCCGCCTCCGCCGCGCCGCCGGCTCCGTCCTCCACGACCACGCCGACGCCCGGCGCCTCGTGCTGGAGGGCGGCGGCGACATCGCCGAGATCTGGAAAAAGGCGGGCGAGCGGGCCGACCGGCGGGTCGTCGTGATCGACGCGGGCGTCTGGCGGCGGGCGCTCCTCCTCCCCCGCGAGCAACGCTCCGGCGCCGACGCGAAGGGCGCGGCCGACGGCCTCGCGCGGGCCGTCATCGAGTGGAGCGGCGCGGCGCGCCCGAAGGGGAGCCTCCGCCACGACGCGGCCGAAGCGATCGCCGTCGGCCTCTGGGGCGTGATCGACGCCGGGTGGCTCGACGGCGTGCCCGAGGCGGTCAGCCGTCGCTGACGACCGCGTGGCCGGCGGCCCGGAGCGCGGCGGCCGCGCCGTCCAGCCGGTCGGCCTTGACGAGCAGGACGTCGGTGTCGAACGTCGAGACGGCGAAGATGGAGACGCCCGCCTCGGCGAGGGTGTGGGCGAGGCCGGCGAGGACGCCGGTCAGCGCGAAGTCGAGCGGCCCCCGCACGCGGAGCGCCCGCCAGCCGGCCTCCGCGGTCACGCCATCGGGCACGGCCGCTTCGTCGCAGACGACCGACAGCTCGGCGTCGGTCCGCGTCACGCTCGACAGCGCCCCCTCCCCCATCCAGGGCGCCACCGAGGCGGACGGGGCCAGCCGGCACACGGCGAGCCGGCCGGGGAGGACGTCGAGGGTCACGGCGGCCTACCCCCCGAAGTCGCTCGAGACGTGGACCCAGTTCGGGATCTCGACGCCGCCCACGCGGCCCGCCGCCGGGCGGACCCACGCGTCGGTGAACGTGCTGCCGAGCGCGCGGCGCATAAAGATCTGGTCGAGCGCCGTGCCGGTCCCCTCCACCAGCTTGATCGCGACGGGCTCGTTGGCCTCGTTCACGTAGACCTGGACGGCGATCCGGCCCGACGCGTTCGAGAGGCTGTCGGGGACGACGAGCGGCTCGGCCGGCGGGTCGTAGCGCGAGGCGTTGTAGCGCTGGAAAAAGTCGGTCTTGATCTGGTTGACGAGCGCGTCGGCCGCGGCGCCGTAGTCGTCGCCCTCGGGGACGCCCGCGCGGACGTCGTCCAAGAACTCGGCGGCGAAGACCGAGTCGACCGTCTCGGGGTCGGTCCGGTAGATGTCGGTCATCTTCTCCTGGACCCAGCGGACGAACTCGGTCTCGTCGCGGGCGACGCCCATCGCCTCGAGCGTCGTGAGGTCGCGGAAGGCGGCCGTCGTGTCGGTACCCGGGACGTACCAGCGCGTCGGGCCGGCCTCGACCCAGCCCTCGGGCGGCGTGGCCGGCGGGCCGGGCTCCGAGCAGGCGGCGAGCGTGGCGAGGGCGAGGAGCAGCAGGACGGGACGCATCGGGGTCGGATCGGTGGGGCCAGAAGCTACGGGCGCCTCGCGCCGAGCTTCACGCCAAGGGTGGGCCGACCTCGGCACCGAGGCGGGGCGAGCCGGGAACGCCGGACGGCCCGAGTCCCTACGCCGCTTCGTCGAGCCGGACGAGGATCCGCCGGCGGTCGAGCGCGACGACGCGGACACGGCTGCCGGCGGCCACGAACGCGCCCTCCGTCTCGACCTCCACGCGGGCGCCCTCCACGTCGGCGACGCCACCCGGCCGGAGCGGGGTGATGGCCGTCCCGGTCTTGCCCAACAGGCGGGCGCGCGACTCGGTCTCCTCGGCGTCCGCGTCGGCGTCGCGGCGGAGGCTGTCGAACAGGACGAACCGGTCCCAGGCCCCGCTCTCCCACAGGACGTAGGCGATGCCGCCGGCCGCGAGGATCGTCGCCGCGAGCGTGCCCAGCCCGCCGGCCGGGCCGAACTCGGCGAACGCGACGACCACGCCCACGGCCGCCCCCAGCACGCCCATCACGCCGACCACGTTGAACCCCGGCACGACCGTCACCTCGACGACCACGAGCGCGAGGCCGACGAGGATGAGCAGGATCGGGATCAGGATCTCCATGCGAGCCGGGGGGCGGGGCCCCTAAGAAACCTCACGAACCACGACGACGGCGCCGCGCGAGCGGACGACCTCGACGGACGCCCCGGACGCGATGTACGGGCCCTCGGAGACCACGTCGACCCGCTGGCCCTCGATCTCGGCCGTGCCCGACGGGCGGAGCGTCGTGACCGCCGTGCCGACCCGACCGACGAGGTCGGCGACGGTCTCGGCGGACGTGTAGCCCGAGGCCGACGACAGGTCGGGCGCGAGGACGAGCCGCCCGAACCGTTCGGACCGGGGCAGCACGCGGCCCAGCGAGATCGCGAGCAGGATGAGCAGGACGAGCGCGCCGGCGAGCGTCGTCGTGGCGCGGGCGATCTCGCCGTTCGTGGGGAAGTCGAACCCGACGTTGGGCACGAGCGCCACGAGCAACGCGCCGAGCGTGAGGACGAGCCCGCCGATGCCGAACACGCCGAAGCCCGGCGTCACGAACACCTCGACGAGCAGGAGCCCGACCCCGACGGCGAAGAGCGCGATCTCCCAGCTCTCGACGAGCCCGAGCAGGTAGTGCGGCGCGAAAAAGAGCGCGGCGCCGACGAGCGCCGTCGCGCCCGCGAACCCGACGCCCGGCGTCTGGATCTCGAAGTACAGCCCGCCCATCATCATCATGAGCAGGAGCGACGCCACGACCGGCGAGCCGAGGAACCGGAGGACCTGCTCGGCCCGCGTCGCCGCGTGGTCCTCCTGCGGGTTGGCGTCCGCCCCGAGCGCGTCGACGACGGCGTCGACGGACGGGAGGACGGCGTCGGCGATGCCGAGGCGGAGGGCCTCGTCGGACGAGACGGTCAGGAGCTGGCCGGCCTCGCTGACGCCGGGGACCTCGATGGTCTCGTCGACCATGGCCTCGGCGATCTGGGGGTCGCGGCCGGTCGCCTCGGCGGTCGCGCGCATGAGCCCGCGCGTGTAGCTCTGGATCTTCTCCGGCGCGTACTCCCCAGTCTGGTTGACGGCCGTCGCGGCGCCCATCGAGGCGCCGGGCACGAAGACGATCCGGTCGTTGGCGTAGGCGATGAGCGCGCCGGCCGAGGCCGCGTTCCGGTCGATCACGGCGACCGTCGGGACCGGCGACGACAGGATCGCCTTGCGGATCTCGTCGGCCGCGTCGAGGAGCCCGCCGAACGTGTCGATCTGGAACACGACGACGGCGGCCGAGTCGGCGGCGGCGTCGCTGAGGGCGCGGTCGACGTAGGCCGCGAGCGCGTTGTCGATCATCCCGTCGATCGTGACGCGGTAGACGGGGCCGTCGCCGAGCGGCGCGTCGAGCGCGAGGGCCTCGGCGGACTGCGCGCGCGGCCCGCCGGCGGCGACCGCCAGCAGCGCGAGGAGCAGGGTGGAGACGGCCGTGCGGAGGGCGGTCATGGAGGCGAACGGATCGTGTCGGGAGGGTACGTCCCCCCGCGATCCGGTGTTGCGCCCCTCCCCGCCTCGGCCCCGAGGCCGGCGCCCTCGCTAGGGCTCGATGACGACGGGCGTGCCGACCTCGACGTAGGCCCAGAGCTCGTCCATGTGGACGTTGCGGAGCGCGACGCACCCGCGCGTCCACGCCCGCTGGCGGCCGGAGCCGTGGCCGTGGATCTCGATGTGCCCGCCGAGCGGCGTGTTCATGGGCGGCTCGCGGCCCTCGGCGTCGGCCCGGACGATGGCGTCGAGCTGGGCCCGCGTGATGACGCCGGCCTCGTAGCCGCGCTGGGCGTGGTCCGGGCCGGGGTAGCTCAGCACGAACGCCCGGTAGTAGCTCGAGTTGGGGTTGAGCCGCGTGACGTAGAACGTGCCCTCCGGGACCCGGTAGTGCTCGAGCTCCTCCTGGCCGGAGCGCCGGACCTTGTCCTCCGGGCTCACCGACACGTCGGCAG
>CAXRFJ010000630.1:0-5915 GCA_964229475.1 Rubrivirga sp. | reverse complement strand
CCGGCGCCCCGCCGGGGGTTCGCCGCGGGGGGGCTGGTTCTCGCGCGGCCCGTCCGCCTCGGCACGTCGCCCGAGGCGGACGGAGGGGGTCAGGACCGCGACGGGTAGATCCCGAACAGCGCGATCTGGAAGTTGACGGCGAGGAACGGCGGCATCGTCGGCGTCGGCTGGGTGCCGCCGGCCAGGCCCGTCGTGGTGGCCGCGCCCCCGAACGTGCCGCTGGCGTCCGCGGGCGGCGCGTGCGTGGGGATGGGCGGGGTCCCGGCGTCGATGGCGGGGACGTTGCCGACGGGCGACCGGAGCGTCGCCTGGACGTTGGCGACCGGCTGCGGCGTCACGCCGTGCTGGTGCGCGGGCATCTGCGCCATCGTCTGCGTGACGCTCTCCGCCCCGGCCCGCTGGCCGAGGTTGTGGGTCATGAGCCCGGGCCCGGACCCGAACTGGGTGGGGAACCGGCCCCGGAGGTCCGGGAGCGCGAACGTGGTCCGGCCGTCGCCGCCGTAGATCGTCCCGAGCAGCGAGAACAGCGCGTTGTTCTCGGCGATGCTCTGGAGCTGGCCGTTGCAGAAGGCCCAGCCGCGGGCGGCGAAGTTCCACCCGCACATCATGATCTCGCCCAGGAACGGCTCGGCGCCGCGGGCCTCGACCGGCCGGCCCCGCGCGTCGACGACGGTCCCGGGCGTGATGCCGGCGGCCTCGGCGCGGGCCCGGACCTCCTCCCAGGCGTCGTCGGGGAGGAAGCTGCTGATGTGGAGCCGGTCCGCGCCGCTGGCGCGTCGGAGGAACGCCCGGCGGTCGGAGGGCGGGGCGTCAGGGCGGCGACGGGCCCCGAGCAGCCGCGAGAGGAAGGACGTAGACATGGCGGTGGGGCTAGGAGCGGGACGGGAAGACGCCCTGGAGCGCGATCTGGAAGTTGATCGCGAGGAACGGGGGCATGATCGACATCGACTGGCTCCCGCCCGTCATGGCCGTCACCGCCTCGGCGCCGCCGAACGTCCCGGACCCCGCGGAGGGGGGGGCGTAGGTGAGCTCGCCCTCGGGGTCGGCCGCCGGCACGTTGCCGACCGGGCTGCGCAGCGTCCCGACGGCCGCCGCCACCGGCTGCGGCGTCAGCGTGTGCTGGTGCGTGGGCATCTGCGCCGTCGTCAGGGTGACGCTCTCGGTGCCGCCCCGCTGGCCGATGTCGTGCGTGGTGAGGCCGGGGCCCGAGCCAAACTGGGTGGGGAACCGACCGCGGAGGTCCGGGAGCGCGAACGTCGTCCGGCCGTCGCCGCCGTAGAACGTGCCGAGCAGCGAGAACAACGCCGAGTTGGCGCTGATCGCCATGACCTGCCCGTCGCAGAGGGCCCAGCCGCGGGCGGCGAAGTTCCACCCGCACATCATGATCTCGCCCAGGAACGGCTCGGCGCCCCGGGCCTCGACCGGCCGGCCCTGCGCGTCGACGACGGTCCCGGGCGTGATGCCGAACGCGGCGGCGCGCTCCGCCGTGGCGGCCCAGGCGTCGTCCGGGAGGAGGAGGCCGGTGCCGACCACGCCGAGCGCGCCGGCGCCGGCCCGGCGGAAGAACGTGCGGCGGCCGGCGTCGGGCACGGGGCGCGCGCCACGGGCGAGGAGGTGGGTGCGGGCGGCCTCGAGGAGGCGGCCGAAGGTGGGGCGGGGCATGGGCGGGCGTGGGCAGGTGGGCACGAGCGGCACGAGGCCACTGCGAGTCTACCGTGCACGCGAATACCCTGGTCTCCTCCGATGCCACGATTTTGACCACGCGGCACGTCCTCCTCAAAGCACGTCGCTTGCGAGGTGGTCCGCGATGCGCAGTGCGTTGGCGGCGATCGTGAGCGTCGGGTTCGTCGCCGCCGACGACGGGAAGACGCTCGCGTCGGCGACGTAGAGGTTGCCGACCTCGTGCGCCCGCCCGTGGACGTCGACCACGCTCTGCGCCGGGTCCGGCCCCATGCGGCACGTCCCGCACTGGTGGTTCATGACGGCGAGCGGCATCGCGACCCGCAGGAACCGGTCGAACCCGATGGCGCGGAGCGCCGCCTCAAGCCGGTCCATGAGGTGCTCTTGCGCTCGGCGGTTCGTCTCCGTGTACCGCACGCGGATCCCGCCGTCCGGCCCGAGCGAGATCCGGCTGTCGTACAGCGGGAGGTCCTCGCTCTGGACCCACCAGTCGACGGAGTGGGCGGCGAGGGCGTCGGCCTCGGCGGGCGTCATGGCGCCCTCGCCGAGGTCCTGGAGGATCTGCCACCCCGCGTGCTTGCCCATGAGGTGGACGTGCCCGAGCGGGACGCCGTCCCAGTCGGGGTCGCCCGGGACGCCGAAGTAGAAGTCGTTGACGGCCAGCGTCTTCTGGAACCGCGTCGGGTTCGGCGTGCCCGTGTCGGCCGTGTAGAACTTCGACGTGACGTGCCGCATGAGGTGGCGGCCGACGGCCCCGGAGCCGTTCGCCAGCCCGTCGGGGTGGGCCCCCGAGGCGGACCGGAGCAGGAGCGCGGCCGAGTTGACGGCCCCGGCGCAGAGCGCGAACACGTCGGCGCGGATTGTTGTCGGCTCGCCGTCGACGGTCGCCTCGACGTGCGTGACGGTCCGGCCCGAGGCGTCGGTCACGATGCGCGTGACGTCGGCGACGAGGAGGTCGACGGTGTCGTGGGCGAGCGCCGGGGCGACCGAGGCCACCTCGGCGTCGGCCTTGAGGTGGAGCAGGTCGGGGTAGCCGTCGAACGCGGCGCGGCCCATCGCCTCGAACGTCTCGCGGAGCACGAACGCCCCGCCGCCGGGGTCCTGCTCGCTGAACTTGACGCCCATCGGGAGCTCGAAGGCCCGGACGCCCTGCCGGCGGAGCCCGTCGGCGACCTCGGCGATGCGGGCGTCGTGCGGGATCGCGGGGTGCGGGAACGGCCCGCTGGCGGGCGGCTCGAACGGGTCCGCCCCGCGCGTGCCGTGGACGTGGTACATCTGCTCGGCCCGGTCGTAGAACGGCGCGAGGTCGTCGTACGAGATCGGCCAGGCGGGGGAGAGGCCGTCGAGCGTCCGGAGCGGGCCGAAGTCCTCGGGGCGGAAGCGGAGGAGGGCCGAGCCGTAGACCTTCGTGTTGCCGCCGAGCCAGTAGAACATCCCCGGCCGGAACGGCGCGCCGGTGGCATCGTCGGTCCACCGTTCGTCGGCCTTGTAGAGGTCCTCAGCGAAGAGCTTCCGCGGATCCCAGTTGTCGGCCTCCCGGGGCAGCGAGCCGAGCCGGTTGAGGAGGAGGATCCGCTTGCCGGTCGGCGCGAGCGCGCGGGCGAGGGCGCCGCCCCCGACGCCGGCGCCGATGATGCAGAGGTCGTACACGTGTGATGGGCGAAGAGCGAAGGGTGATGGGCAAGGAACTCATGACCCTTTGCCCATCACTCATCACCCGGACCACGGCTCCTGGTAGTCGCCGTAGAGGGTGAGGCCGCCGTCGGCGTAGAGGGGGTGGCCGGTGACGTAGGCCGCGTCGTCGGAGGCGAGGAAGGCGGTGAGGCGGGCGATCTCGTCGGGCTCGGCGATCCGGCCCATGGGGATGTGGTCCTCGACGACGCGCGTGGCCTCGGGGTCGCCCAGCCAGCTCTGGATGGGCGTCCGCGTCGCCCCCGGCGCGATGCTGTTGACCCGAATGCCGCGGTCGGCGTACTCGAGGGCGAGCGTCTGCGTCAGGCCGTCGAGGCCGAACTTGGAGACGGCGTAGGCGAGGTAGTGGGGCCGGGGGATCCGCTGGTGGACGCTCGACACGTTGACGATGACGCCCTGGCTCGGGGCGTCGGCCCGGCGCGAGAGGAAGCCGCGGATGGCCTCGCGGGCGCACAGGAACGCGCCGCGGAGGTTGACCGCCAGCACCTCGTCGAAGTGCGCGGCCGTCGTCTCGTGGCTGGCCGGCTCCTCGATCTGGATCCCGGCGTTGTTGACGAGGATGTCGACCGTCCCGCAGTCCCCGGCGACCTCCTCGAACATGGCCTCGACCTCCCGCTCGCGGGACACGTCGGCCTTGACGAGCGTGCACGTCCCGGCGTCGGAGGCGGCGAGGGCCACGCCCCCGTCCTCGCTCTCGCGCATGGCCTGGTGGACGGCGGCCTCGACGAGGCGGCGCGTCTCCTCGGCGTGGGCGCGCTCGCGCTCGAACGGGTAGTTGATGGCGACGGTGGCGCCGCGGCGCGCGAGCTCGACGGCGATCGCCCGCCCGATGCCCGTCGAGGCGCCCGTGACGAGCGCGGTTCGGTTCGTGAGGTCTGGCATGGCGGCTGGGGGGAGGGATCGGGCCAACCGCTCCCAACTTTCAGTGTTTCCTGAAAGCGCTCCCGTCCGGGGGCGCCCGGCGCGGACCGGGAGATTCCTGAGCGCTAGGGGACCGGGAGCACGACGACGAGCCCGTTCTCGATCCGGAAGTCGACCTCCTCGACGCCCGCCGGGGGCCGGCTGTCGACCCGGAGGTCGGCGCGGACGCGGAGGCGGACGGCGCGCGTGAGCGCGACCTCGAGCGCGAGCTGGCTCAGGACGCGCGCGTCGTCGGGGCTGTCGAAGCGGGGCTGGACGTAGGTGACCGTCGAGAGCGTCGCGCCGGAGGTCACCGCGATCCGCCCGGAGAGGTAGGTGCTCAGGCGGCCCACGATGGCCTGCTCGCCGCCGAGCTCCTCGTCGAGCACCTCGTACTCGGCCATCGGCGTGAGCCCGATCGAGAGGCCGATCGAGTCCGAGTTGACGACCTCGAACCGGACGCCGCCGCCGGCCAGGATCCGCGTCTCGAGCCGCTCCTGGCGGTTCTGCTGGACCTGGGTAAACGCCTCGCCGACGAGGTTCGGGAGGAGGTAGCGGTTGTAGCGGAGGTGCGCGAACGACTGGTTGACGTACTCCTCCTCGTCGGTCTCGGCGAGGTCGTATCGCCCCACCAGGAACGCCAGGTGGGGGCCCCGCCGCAGGTCGACCCGGCCGCCGAGGCCGACCTGGAGGTAGTCCGTGTTGCCGGCGGCGAGGGCGGCGGAGGCGTCGAACGCGAGCGTCGCGGCGTCCTCGGCCAGCCGCACCCGCATCCGCTCGGGGTTCACCTGGGCGGCGGCGCCGGCGGCGACGGCGAGGGCGCAGAGGACGGGGAGGGAGCGGGTGAGCACGCGCACGGGGCAGGAGAGGCCGGAGGATAGAGCGGCCCGGTCGAACGGCCCGCACGCTCCTACATACCCCGAGCGCCGGCCGGCCGTGTCACCCCGTGCCCCGGCCCGGCCCGCCTCGGGGGCCTCCGGGAGGGCGGCCCGATCGGCCTCGCCGGGTGAGCGGATGGCCCCTATCCTTCTGATTCCACAAGACGTACCTGCGATGCTCCGGCTTCCCGCTCTCGCCCTCGTGTGCGCCGCCTCCGTGCACGCGCAGGGCACCACCGACGTCACGGTCCAGAGCTTCTCGTTCACGCCGGCGTCGGTGACGGTCGAGGCCGGCGACACCGTCCGGTGGAGCAACGCGGGGGGCACCCACAACGTCCGGAGCCTCACGGGGCCGGCCGCCTTCGGGAGCGGCGAGCCGGCGAGCACCGAGTGGCGGTACGCGTTCACCTTCACGGAGCCGGGGACGTACACCTACCAGTGCGACGTCCACGGGATGCTGATGCAGGGGACCGTCGTGGTCCAGGGCGGGACGGCGGCCGACGAGGCTCCGGACGGCCGCCTCCGGCTCGTCCCCGACGGCCCGAACCCGTTCCTCGAGCGGGCGGCGTTCCAGCTCACGGTGGGCCGGGCGCAGCGGGTCCGCGCCGTCGTCCTCGACCCGCTGGGGCGGGAGGTCGCCGTTCTCCTCGACGCCACCGTCCCGTCCGGCGGGCCGGTCCCGCTCGTCTGGCGCGCGGGCGACGCGCCGCCCGGGGCCTACGTCCTCCGCGTCGAGTGGGAGGGGGCGGCGGTGACGCGCGGCCT